>CBDUCT010000217.1:0-6613 GCA_965365715.1 uncultured Cyclobacteriaceae bacterium
TGAACAGGATCTTGCCATCATTCCGGACCCCGGGCTTCTTTTCCAGATCAACTGCAATAGTATCCGTGGATGGTTTCTGGGTAGAGAAACTAATATCGTAATTCGTTTTATAGACCGATGAGTAGGTATCAGCTACTTCATCAATATGTTCCCTGAATTTTATTTCGTGCTCCGGTGATACAGTAAAATGCAGATTCGTTTCCTTCTCGCTACTTCTGGCATATAAAGCCCCTTCAACCAGATGCTCTTCCACAGGAGTCCTGGACCCATTTTCATAGGTATGGAACTTCAATAATCCTTTGGGTAAATTCCCATAATTAAGCCCCTTCTCTGTTAATAAATACTGAAGCACAATATGCTGTTTGCCAGTCTCAAGCAGCACATAAATATCAAGATCATCTTTTTTGAGGCTGGTCTTAAGATCTTCGTAAAAGGCAAAATGCTTTATATTGTCAAAAAAATTGCGGATTGAATGCCACGGCCCATTCTCTTCCAGTTTTCGGATATCTTCATCAGATCCTTTATATTCGTTCATAAAGGAAAATAAATCCTTGAACATCCGGCTTGCGGCCCCGGAGGCCGGCACAAATTTTACAATTTTATATTCGCCCAGCGTATCATTATAAAATTCAACAGCTCGTTTCAGATCGGTTTCACTTAATTGAATGATCCCATCTTTAATTTTAGCCGGCCGGTCAACCTGCATAAAAGGAAATCCCTCTATGAAATGATTAATTTGTTTCTCTACCTTATTAATATCTTTTCCCTGCAACTCCAGCTGTTCTACATCGGTCTTGGATAACATGTTAATATATTTTTTAGTATTTCATTGTATTAATGCCAACCAGTTCCCTTCAGAGGGGCTGGTCAATCTAAATTCACCATCAATTTCAATTTCAGCTTCACCATTCCATTCTCCTTTATCGATTGACAACCATCTGACCTTACCTCGCATGCCTGGAAGCACGATATTCAAATCTACCTGCCCCCCGGAAGGAAAATAAACCAGATATTCTTTCCCCTCAATACCCCTGCAATAGGCTTCATTAGGATCTTTATTGATAATTGCATGATCCAATGGATCACCGTTGAAAAAATCCATCTCATCAGTTGCCATTCTTACCCCTTTGATCGCTTTTTGAGCTACTTTATTCAATCCCTGACCAGAAGTAGGTCGGTGAAATCTGGTACCGGCAGCACCGAACATAATATTCCGGATAAAGCATTCTATTCCATTTTGCGTGGTCTGATGCCGGCCAGAATCATTCCCATACACCTTGACATTATTGCACGGTCTTAAAGCATTGATTTCTTTTAAATGGTCAATCCGTTTTATACCATTGTTCCAGTGCTCTTCACCTGAGTTGTGATTGTTCTGTGAGATATCAACAAAGGAATAGACCTCAGGATTATCAGTAGTCTCCCGGTGAGCAATATGATCCAGGTCCCAGGGATCCCACATCTCTGTAGTTTGTAAAAATTTGCCATTTTCCAATCCCTTCTTTCGTATGTACTGTGCCCAGAATTTACCCCAGTCAGAAGTAACTGAAGTTTCGTTATCCATACAATACAATACATGATCATACTCCAATGTATATGATAAGATCTTATCCACATATTTCTGCTGATATTCCAGTAATTTCATAATAGCCAACTGGCTGGGAACTGACCGGAAGAAATTATTTTCAGTAAATATGGGATGTGAATTTACCTCAAGCGAGAGTTTGGTTCTCCTTTCATCATAGTTTATGTTGTTTTTAGGATTAAATGGATTAACCAGCCAGTTTTCCCGGTAAAAATCAAAGGTAGCCCAGACCTCCATCTGAACAATGATCTCTCTTTGATGCGTTTCCCTGAGAAAATTTTCAAACCTTAACCAGTATTCATCATTCCAACCATTCAGGTCATATAAGCTGTCAGCTCTCATAACAAATGGCCACAGGTTCCCTGCATCCCGGCTGGACATGGTATTTCTTACATAATTCCCACCGACATCTACCAGAAGATCCAATTGCACTGGCAGGTCCGCAATCTGGAATAGATTATCTTCTACAGAGCCACCTAAGAGCAGGATCTCACGTCCCTGGTAAGTCCAGTATTGTGGATGTGCCCGGCTGGGCTGGATCCCTTCATAACCTGATTCGGACTGTGAAATATAATCCGATCCTATGATGCTCCAGAGGATAGCAATTATTGTGATCGCCAAAACGCCGATAAGGAATCCAAACTTTTTCATTAGAATTCGATAAGCATACTATTCTGATTCATGCTTTGATATACCACGTAAGACCCTCCTGATCTCATTGGCATGATGCATGAGTTCATAACTCGCTTTTTCATCGTCATTGGTGATGATCTCTTTAAAATACTGCAATTTATTTATATATGCATCCAAAGCTGTTAATACATTATGCTTGTTTTGTGAAAATATAGGTGCCCACATATCCGGGGAACTCTTGGCCAGCCTCACGGTTGACGAAAATCCACTACCCGCCATGGCAAAAATACTTCTTTCGTCTTTCTCCTTATCAAGCACTGTCGCCCCCAACACAAAGGATGTAATATGACTCAAATGAGAAACAAATGCAATATGCCTGTCATGCTCCTTTGAATTCATATGGGCTATTTTCATTTGAATAGATTTCAGTAATCCTTCGAGCTTTTCAACCGCATCAGGATCACTTTTTCCCCGGTCGCAAATGATCATGGTCTTATTATGCATTAAGGATGCAAATGCTGCTTCAGGTCCTGAATTCTCGGTACCAGCCATTGGGTGGGCAGCAACATACCTGTTTCTCCTGGGATGATCTTCAACTGCTCTTGCAAGGGTCTCTTTGGTGGAACCAAGATCGGTTAAAATAGCATCTGACTTCATGATATCCAGTGCCTGGATTAACTGCTTAATCAATACATTCCCCGGTGTGGCCAAAACGATCAGGTCGCTTGAACTGACGCCTTCCTCAAATGAAACGATTTTATCTGCAATTCCAAGCTCTAACGCCTTTCTGCAGTTATCCTCATTGATATCCACACCCTTTACTGAAACATCTTCATGTTCTTTCCTGAGGGCCAGGGAAAAAGAACCGCCCAGTAATCCTAATCCTACTATACAGACATTCATGATTCTAATTTATAGTCTTTCAACCTGTCCAATGCCTTCTGAAACATTGGCACATCAGAACACAATGATACCCTGATATACCTTTTACCTTTTTCACCAAAAACAAATCCTGGTGTAATAAATACACGGTAATTATACAGCAAATCATCGACCCACTCTTCAACATCCAGTATTGCATCAGGAATTTTCGCCCAGATAAACATGCCCACCTCTCCGGTTTCCCAGGAACACCCAAGCTTTTGCAGGAGTTCATAAACAACGGCTCTGCGGTCTTTATACACCTGATTTCGTTGATCATGCCATTCCTGGGGATTGTCCAGGGCTGCGATGGCTGCATCCTGTATACCTTTGAACATTCCGGAATCGAAATTGCTCTTTACCTTAAGCACCTCGTTCAGATATTCACGTTTACCGCTCAGCCAGCCAATCCGCCATCCTGCCATATTATGTGATTTACTGAATGAATTCAATTCTACCGCCACTTCAAAGGCACCTTCCGCGTACAACAGACTTATTGGGGCGCCCTCGTTAAGTACCAAACTGTATGGATTATCATGACAAAGGAGCAATTTTTTCTCCTTTGCCAGTTTAACCAATTGATTGAACACATTCAAATCAGGTGGCGATCCCGTGGGCATATGGGGATAATTCACCCACATGAGCTTGTAATCTTCAAGATCTGCCTTAAATAAATAATCAAAATCCGGTATCCAGTTCTTGTCCTCAAGTAAGGGGTATGTATCTGCAATACCACCCACCATTTCAGTAACCGCTCTGTAGGCGGGATAACCCAGTTCAGGGACCAGCACCTTGTCTCCCGGGTTTAAAAAGGCTAAGGAGATATGGGTTATTCCCTCTTTAGAACCCATTAATGGAAGGATCTCATGATCAGGGTTTAAATCAACCCTGTATGTTTTTGAACACCACCGGCTTATGGCATCACGAAGATCCGCTATCCCCCTGTAAGGTTGATATCCGTGGTTTTCTGGATTCCTGGCAGAATTCACCAGGGCATTTATGGTTCCCCTGGAAGGCATAAGATCCGGGCTGCCAATCCCTAAATTCAGGATATCATAACCTCTTTTATTCAGGTTCCTGATCTCCTGAAGTTTTCTTGAAAAATAATACTCCTGAACTTTCTTTAATCGGTTGGCAGGATCAATGATCATAGTCTAGGAATTAAATTTTCTTCGAATTTGACTAAAAAAAATCATTTTATCATTACATCCTGAATAATAATGTGGTATTTGTTCTTATTCAGAATGATCTGCCGGGACGATTTTGTATAATTTATCAGACCGCCTGATCATATCATCGACAGGAATTGAGAACCGGTCTCCTTTAACCGTTTTGGATACCGGTTTAAGATCTACCCGGATCTCTTTAACGGTGGTTTCCACAACACCGGTTGTAGGTCCTGTTATAAGAATTTCATCGCCTACCTTCAGATCTTTAGTTTCCATCAAAAACTCAGCTACCCCGATCTTTGAAAAATAATTCATACCCTTGCCAAGATATACTTTCCTCCTGGTGGCACTTGAGCCATACTTTCCGCTCCATTCTCCTGTTTTCCTGCCCATGTAATAACCTTCCCAGAATCCACGGTTAAATACTGATTTAAGTCGTTCTTCCCACTTTTCAACTTTCTGGTCTGAGAATGTTCCTGCTTTCCAAGAGTCTATAGCCTCACGGTAACAGGCAGCAGTTGTCTTTACATATTCGGGCGGGCGACCCCTTCCTTCAATTTTAAAAACCTTTACCCCGGCATCTAATAATTTATCAATGAAGGATATAGTACTCAAATCCTTCGGGGACATGATGTATTCATTGTCAATGTCCAGTTGATATCCCTCCTCTTTTTCAGTTACGGTATAACCCCTGCGGCATAATTGATTGCATTCTCCCCGGTTGGCGGATTTATTCTTTTCATGTAGACTGAGATAACACTTCCCTGAAATGGCCATACATAATGCACCATGGGCAAAAGCTTCGATCTTTATCCTATCCCCTCCCGGTCCGGTAATATTTTGCTCATCCACCTGCTTACACAAATCCCTGACCTGTTCAAGTGATAATTCCCGCGCCAGAACAACAACATCTGCAAAGCCCGCGAAGAATTTCAGACTTTCGATATTGCTGACGTTGGCCTGGGTGGATATATGCACTTTGACACCAGCAGACCTTGCATAATTAATGATCGAGAAATCGCTGGCAACGATGGCGTCAATACGATGCTTAAGTACAGCATCTATTATTTCCCTGGCATATTCAAGGTCCTCGTTATACATTACCGTGTTTAAAGTAACATAAACCCGAACACCATGTCCGTCGCTGATCCTTCTGATCTCTTCTAAATCTGTAACGGAAAAATTCTTGGAAGAACCGGCCCGCATATTCAGCTTACCAACACCAAAATACACGGCATCAGCACCACCCTGGATAGCGGCCAGTAGGGATTCAAAATTCCCGGCAGGAGCCAACAGTTCAATATTATCTGATTTTGCTGAAGCCATGCCGCAAAATTACGAAATTTTCTTATCCTCCTTTAAAATTTAATTTAGCGGTCAAGCCATTTCTTGAAGTCGCTAGTTTTTTCACGACTGACCAGCAAATCATCGAGGTGTTCAAAATTCTTTAAAATAATCTTTAGACGGTTGGAGGAATAACTGATGATATCGGCAATCGAATCTATATTGATCACATAGTTTCTGTTAATCCTGAAGAACCTGGACGGATCGACCAATTTCTGGACCTGGTCAAGTGAATAGTCAATATCAAAATTTTTCCCGATCAGGGTTTTCATAAAAGTGGCCCGGTCCCTGATGAAAAAACATGCGATCTCTTCGACCGATATGGAATGAAAATGAGTCCCTATCTTTACAAAAAAGCGGGTTTTATATTCCTTGACTAACTGCCGGTATAAATGCTCAAATTTCTCTGATTGAAAATGAGACCCTTCATGAAGTTCCTTGTATTTTTCAATGGCCGATTTCAGATCTTTTATGGTATATGGCTTTAAAAGGTAATCAACACTGTTTACCTTGAATGCTTTGATGGCATACTCATTGTAGGCAGTTGTAAATATGATGGGTGTGGTTACCTTCACGGAATCGAATATCTCAAAAGATATCCCATCGTCTAACTGAATGTCCATAAAAATTAAATCTGGGGCAGGATTGCTTGATAGCCAATTGGCTGATTCTGATACAGATTCAAGCAAGGCAAGAACCTCTATATCCGGATCCATTTCATGAAGCATTCGACTTAGTTTATCAGCAGCGAGATGTTCATCTTCAATTATTAGTACCTTCATTGTCAATGTTTTTTAATGGTATGATCACTGTAAAATCCTCCTCTGATTGATGAATTTCAATTTCTCTTCCGGTAATAAGCTTGTTTCGCTCCGAAAGGTTGTTCAATCCCAGTTGGGAGGATTCACTTATCTGTGTTTTTGGCTTTAAATTATTTGAAACAGAAATAGTCCTGTCAGAT
>CBDUCT010000218.1:0-6609 GCA_965365715.1 uncultured Cyclobacteriaceae bacterium
GCCTTCATATCCTTGAGTTCGATCTCGATATAGTCCGGCACGTGTACACTGCTTATAGAAATAATATCCGCGCCTAACTTCGTATGAACCGTCTTCCCGGACTGTAAAAGCAGATCCTGGATTTGGATCACCTCCAACCCAGAGCGGAGGACGCTGAATGCCCGCCCAGGGAATTATGCCATTTACTTTTGATGTATAGATATTACCATGCATTTCTTTGATATTCTTAGCATCCATATTGCTCCAGCTAGTAGAAGTTACCCAGGCTTTGAGCATCGGACGTTTCTCACGGAGCAGGTCTATTCCTTCAGAAGTATGAGGCCCAAACCACCGGTTCCTGTATCCGCCACTATAAAATCCGTGTGAGGTGATCAGGCCCAGTTTCTGAAGTGCTTCTTCGTCGCGGTACAATGCATCGGCATAACCCCAGGTAGAAAACCTGAACCAATTGGAAGGTTCACCATTTGTTATGCCTACCATACCCAGGCCTTCCGCATCCATTTTATCTCTCATGGCGATTATAAATTCTGTGACCAATTCGGGCGGCCAATACATATTGTAATCATGGCCTTCACCGATATTTCCATGGCTCCCGTCTTCAGGCCAGCGCCACCAGTCTTCTCCTTCATTATGGAGGGAGACATACTTGAGCGGAAATCCCTCTTCATTTCTGAGATATTTTGCCCAATCCATTAGATAATTACAGAGTTCATCTTTCATTTCAGGATCGAAATCACGGCCTCGCAGGAATTTCTGCCTCGTCGCCCAGGGTGGAGGGCCATATAAGGTGGTGATGATCTCAAGATCAGCACCCCTGTTACGTGTTATTTTCAACCCTTCACGGACGAAATACCGCATATTGCCGGTGGTTTTCTCATGATCAAATGGTCCGCCGGGTGAAGCCTGATGCCATGGATCATAGAACATTTTTACCAGTCCTACTTTCAGGCCATCTTCACCAAATATCATATTAACGATTTCCATTTTTTCATTTTCATCCAGAAGACTGAATCCGCCATATTCCTGGGGATCATCAGTATAATTTATCGTCTGTGCTGTTTCCACATAATTAAACCCAAATCCATCCCAATCCCTGATGGTTTCTTCAAAATGGACTTCGGTTCTTATGGCTGAAAAATTTTCCGCCTGGGCAAATGAGTCATTGATCGAAAAAAATGAACTGCCGGTAAAAAGTAAAATAATAATGACCAGGAAATAAAAATATCTACAGTCTTTCATATCAGCAAGAATTAAAAAATAAATTGTTAATCGTGTATAAATCATCCCCAATATAGGGAAATTAATTATTAAATAATTGGGGGAATTTTAATTTATAGCCATCAATGATCAATTCTGCAAGATTTCTGCCCATAAAATTTTGCCTGATGTCCCCATTAAAAGCTTCAGGATTGTTTCTTACCCTTTCATCAGTGTGGTCTTTGCTGTTCAGAAGGCTATTAAACATCATCCTGTAACCACCGAAGTTCCAGGTTTGTCTTCCGTAGGGGGCATCGCTTGCACAGGCAATATTTTTGCAGAATGGTTCACCTTCAAGGGAATAGGTAATAAAATCACTTTCTATATGGGTATCCCTTTTTGCACTTTGTACGAAGAAAAGATTAGGGTATTTCAATCCCAGTTCCCTGGTTAGGTTGTATAGCGCTTCCGCTTCATTGTAACTGGCTCCACCTCCACCCATATGAATACCGATTATCCGCGTCTCCGGAAATGACCTGGCGATCTTTTCCAGTCCTTTTGCAGGGGTATAGGGTGTATCTGCCCCATAATGGAATGCAGCAATGCCTTTATTTCCTGCTATTTTTTCAACCACATTCATTACATCCGTGCCATCTATAGGAAAGGCATTCTGTGCAGGGTTCATCTTAACGATCAGAAAACCAAAATCATTCATGAAGATGTCCACAATCTTCAGGGCTTTGTCCAAGCCAAGGGCTTTCGGATCCGTCCAGCCGGCAGGGATGAATTTCTCAGGGTATGATTGGCCAAGATCAAATATATATTCATTGGCTTTAAGGAGGCGGTTAAAGTTTTCAGACTGATCACCGGTATATGGAGTTGCGGCAGGATTTTGCCATATGAGGGACATGTCTACCGCTGCCATTTTCATCTCCCTTAAAAGATCATCTCCTGAAATTGGCCGGCCATGATAATAGTTTTCCGAGTTCTGGTATTTATCAAGGATCTTACCTGAAAGAAGTTCAGGATTACTGGGATGTGTATCGGCATCGATGGTCAGACGATCTTTATTTTTGATCAGGAAATTTACCTGGTGAATGATGCGTTGAGAAACATCAGCAATCATATTGAAGAAATTAATATTGAAAAACAGTGCTGTTTTCTATGAATTCCTTTTCCGGTTTTATGTTTATAATTTCAGCCAGAGAAGGATTAAACCATATCTGTATCTGTTTATTCTTTGCCTGAGGAATTGAAGCAGGGTCCTTGCCATCTAAAATACTCAGGGCCGTTTCAGCAGCCCACACGCCCTGTTCTGATTGAACTTTAGTTAGTCCAAACACACAGTAGGGCATCATGAAATCATCACAGGACATGACAGGTTTCTGAATATTTTCCTTTATAAAATTGATGGCCAATTCTTCATCCCATTCCGTAATTGCACCATTCGTAGGTATATAGACAAGATCACTTGATTTGTTTCCTTCCAGGAATCCTTCTTTCCAGGCATCAAAATCATTCACGAGTTTGTAATGCAGGCTTAAACCCAGGTCATCGCAAATTTCAGCAATGTATTGAATATTCTTCTGCTCTGAATTTGAGTTTTCAGACAGGACATAAACATTCTGAACATCCGGATGAAATGATTTTGTTAATTCGATGCCCTGCTCAAAAGGAAGTACTTCGATCATGCCTGTAATGTGGGATTCAGGCAGATCATAATGGTCGGCTGTCCAGTTTACGCCGCAGTACACAACTGGAATAGGAAGTTCTTTCAAATGAACACTTACAAGATACGCTACTGCATTATCATCCGATGCTATTATTAGGTCAGGGGATTTATGTTTGATTGAGTCAGCAATTTGCCGGGAGATCCTCACAATATATTCAGAGTCCATATTTCTTTTAGTGTCCATATAGATCACTTCCAGGTCAATATCTTTCCCCTCCAGCGTTTCAAATATTCCCCTGGCAATATCATCACTGGAACCGTATCCGTCATGATATGAGTTTATATATAAAATGCTTTTCCTGTCAGGTTGTTTTGAACATCCTGCTATCAGTAATACAAGTAATACATACGTAAAGAATTTAAATAATCTTTTCATACCATTGAAATTAATCAATATTTCTTATAGCCTGAACAATTTGCCTGGCATTTTCGCCTAAAATCTTATACATTTCTTCATAGGCCGGTTCTGTTGCTGCTGCAAATTCAGCCTGATCGGGATATGTAAAGCTCACACCTTCCATTTTCATTTTTTCTTCCAGTTCGATATCGAGTTTCCTCATATAATCAAGTTGCCACATGCTGGATTGATTAATACAATCGAGTATCAGCTGCTGGTCATTTGGATCCAAATTTCCCCATAGTCGTTTACTGGCAGTAATATACAAACTATTGTAGATATGCTGAGTTTTTGCAATGAATTTTTGTGATTCGTATAATCGACCGAACCAGATGTTTTGCAGGGGGTTTTCCTGTCCGTCGGCCACACCCTGTATAAGCGCAGTATACAGCTCGGAGAAACTCAGCGGGGTTGGAATCCCACCCAGTGCTTTTATCGTCTGGATCTGAGCTGGATTTTCTGGTGTTCTGATCTTTAATCCTTCCAGGTCTGAAGGTTGGTTAACTGCTTTATAGGATGTTGATATGTTCCTGAATCCATTTTCATAGAAACCAATAAGTATAATGCCATTATCTTCAAGGCTTGAAGCCACCTTTTGCATAATCGGACCATTATTAACTTTTATGGCATGTTCCCTGCTTTTATAAAGATATGGTAACTCGAATAAGGTAAATAAGGGCTCATACGTATTGAGAATTCCACTAAGGCAAATGTCCAGGCTTCCTATAGTAAGCATCTCCTGCATTTCTTTTTCGCTGCCTATCTGAGAACTGTGAAATATTTTTACTTTCAATCTGCCATTACTCTTTTCTTCAAGACATCTGCTGAAATGTTCAAGTGCCAGAGAAAATGAGTGGCTCTTCCCATGTGTTAACCCCACTTTTATAACATTGGATCTTTGTTCAGGCCGGCACCCTAATAAAAGCAGGATGGAGATTAACAATATGGTCATGGACTTCCTCACTATTTCATGATAAGGTCAGGCAGATAAGTTGATAAAATTGGAATATACGTAATGATAAGTAATATTAAAATCAGAGGAATTAAAAAAGTAAGTATACTCTTCATCAATACTTCTACCTTTAATCCGCTGATGTGTGACATAACAAACAGGCAGACACCTATCGGTGGAGTGGCTACACCTATCATGAGATTTACTACCATGATCACCCCAAAATGTATTGGATCAATATTCAGGGACATTGCCAGTGGATAAAGAATTGGGGTAAATATAATAAGTACCACACCCGCTTCCATAATAGCACCGAATACTAGAAGGAGGATATTGATAATAAATAGTACGGCATAGGGATTAGATGTGAATTCAGTGACAAATCCGGTTATTTTTTCCCCGGCTGCTTCTATAGTCAATACATAGGAAAAGGAGGCTGTAGTAGAAATGATGAATGTGACCACAGAGGTTGTTATCATAGTTTCTACAAAGATCTGAGGCAGGTCTTTCAATTTGATAGTTTTGTATACGAAGAAACTGATAATCAGTGCATAGGCTACGGCAACTGCGGCTGCTTCAGTTGGGGTAAATATTCCCGTTGCGATTCCGCCCAGCATTATGACCGGCATTAAAAGAGGCAGGAAAGAGTCTTTGAAAGCCAGAATAAGTTCCCCGAAACTCTTTCTGCGGTCAGTTGGATAATTACGCAGTGCACTTACAACATAAATGGTGATCATTAAGGCAAAGGCCATTAAGATTCCGGGAATAATTCCCGCCAGGAAGAGTTTTCCAACAGAGTTCTCGGTTATAGCGGCGTAAAGAATAAAGGGGATACTGGGTGGGATGACCGGACCAAGAACAGAAGCTGCTATGATCACTGAGGAAGAGAATTTACTATCAAATCCATTCTCTTTCATAGCTTTCAATTCAATTTCACCCAGTCCACCGACAGCTGCTACGGCAGTTCCTGACATCCAGGCAAAAATTATGCTGGCCACAACATTTGCCTGAGCCAGTCCGCCCCGGATTCCGCTTACCAATACCCTAGCGAACCAGAAGATACGATCTGTTATACCCCCGGCATTCATTAATTTTCCGGCAAGAAGAAATAAAGGAATCGCCAGAAACACATAAGAATCAATTCCATTAACCATTTTATGAGGAACGGCGGCCAGAGGAATATCACTTAAAAACCAGATTGCAAGAACTGTAGCCAGTCCCAGGGATATGGCTACAGGCATCCTGAATATTGCGAGAATTATGAATCCTATGATAAGAACATAAAGCATTATGCCAGGTCCGGTTTACGTTGAAAATTTTCATTGAGGAACTCAATGCTGAACAATAACATCATAAAGGAGGCAAGTGGCACGGGTATATATAGCCATGATTGCGAAATGCCTAAAATCGGGAATTCCGTATTCCAGATCAATACTACCACGTCTGTTGACCATATGAAGATCAGTATAAAAAATAAAATGGACAGGAGGTTGATCGTAACCGATAACAGAATCTTTAATTTGTCAGGGAGCTTATCATATACGAAAGAGATAATAATATGCCCTTTCTTATAATACGTGATCGTAGCAGCCAGGAAGCATGACCATACGAAGAATATCCTGCTTAATTCGATAGATGCAATAAACGGGGTTTTTAAGATGTACCGGGTAAAAACATTGATGCAAACCATCAGGAAGAAAAGGATTGCTGTGAATGCTGTTGCCCAGTACAGGGCATTGTAAAAATATCCGTTGAGTTTTTTAATCAAGATAGTATATAAAAAAAAATTCCTGCCAAATATATAGTGAATAATGGAAAATTCGAAATCGGATATTTCGGCTGTAAGCCAGGACATTATTTTATGATTGGGCAGAAACTTGACCTGAGCTATATATGGTGAGATGTGCAAGCTGAGTGAAATGGGGTAATAGGCCTAACAATTTATCAGTTTGATAAGAAGCCGGGCCTTAGCAAAATGTGGTAATGTTAAATTGAAGGATTTTTACATTTAATTAAAGACATAGATATTTGAAGTCATAATAGGATGATCTCAGCTCCGAATAATTTGTGAAATATTTGATTTATCCTTAATTTATCAACAAGTATATAATCTACGAATTTTTTACATTATTTATTAAATCCGGAAATCCTATGATCAATCGAAGGAAAGCAATATCCAATATTGCACTGCTCTCATCCACTGCCCTGTTATCTTCTTCCAATATAACAAAGAAGGAAATAGCTCAAGGCGAATTTCGTTTTTGTCTGAATACAAGTACAATCAGTGGATCTAATCTGGGGATATTTAAGTACATCGATATCGCTGCTGAG
>CBDUCT010000219.1:0-6582 GCA_965365715.1 uncultured Cyclobacteriaceae bacterium
ATCGGTCCTAAAGTAGCCCTGGCGATCTTATCCCATATTCCGGGCGAAACTTTACGCCAGGCAGTTGCCCGGGAGGAGGCGGCTTTACTGGCGAGGGGGCCTGGAATCGGGCCAAAAAAGGCCAAGCCAATTGTATTTCCATTGAAATATGCACTCAGGAAAAGCTTAAAAAAGAATATCGATGAAACTGCAGTTAAAATAGCTATGGAATGTAATAATCGGCCAACCTCAAGATAAATTTCCATTTTACGGAGAAAAGAACTCCCGTACTTTTTATTTTGAAGGGCAAAAACAAACATCAGGGTGTTTTTATTATTGTTTATTTTAGAACTTTAGGGAATCAATATTGATTTATGGCGAATGGTGATAAAGCCATTTTGATTTGACACAATAATATGAAATTTTGCATATCTAAAAAAGAAAAATTTCCGAAATGCGGCTCATTAAAAATCCTTAGTAACTTTGTTTACCGCAACATTATAATTTGCAATACTCTTACTTTCGGATTTTACCACGTATTTATTACAATGACACCATTACCAGCTCTGGCACCATAAAGGGATGCCTGGGATGGGGGTAATTTGGAAATACTCTTTATTTCGGGAGGATTGATAAAACTTACATCTTCAACAATAACGCCATCAACGACCATAAGCGCGGCATTGCTCCCATAAACACTTTTGGCTCCCCTGAATTGAACCGCACGATTGCCATTTTCAACAATTAATGTAGTCTCAGGCAATGCATATTTAATTGCATCAAAAACATTGATAAAATTTGCATACATGTTGTTTGCCTCAAATAAATGCTCCACACCATACTCAAGATTTTCCCTGGAAATATATCCTTCATCCGCAGCGATTTCGATGTTTCTACCGTTATTGATAAAGATCAGGTTGATATCAAGAGATTCTATATCTTCTGTAATTTTCTGGGTAAAATCCGTAAAAACGTGTTCGCTTATCTTAATTACATCTTTTTTCTTTACCTCGATCTCAAATTCACCTTGTTCATTTGTTTTTACCTCTGTTTTAGCCTTTTTGGCTTTTATTGTGATTCCTTTTACAGGATACTGCTTAAAGGATGTTACTGTTCCTGAAATTTTCCGGGTCTGCCCTGAAACTAGTAACGGTATGATAATAAAACCTAAAAATAAAAGCCACTGAACTTTCGTCTTCATCTCGTATATGTTTATTAAAAATTGCCTATACAAATTTATTCATATTATTTTTAACGGGTATTAAAGTCTATATTAAATATACCCCAAAATGTGATATATGGTTACATAGAAACAAATATCAAACCATTCTGATCAAAAATTTGTTTACAATAATTTTATTAATTCTGATTTAATTATGAAGGTATTTGCTTTGGTTTAAATCCGGAATAGAAGTAAATTGAAAACATTGGTATTTTTATTAATCACATTAATATTTTTTCAAGATGAAACCTTCTCAAAACTTAACCAAACTGTTTTATATTGTTTTTATTTTCTGGCTTGTAGGTAATCAAAATCTTTACAGCCAGAATTCCTTAACCATCAATGAATTGGAATATTTCGATATGCCGGGACTTTCCGTCATGGTTTTTGATGATTATTATCCGGTAGGCCGGCAGGGGGGTGTAACCATCATTCAAAATGATGTTCGGGTTGCAGCCAATGGGGATCTGCAGCTAAGAGGATACTCCAAAAATGGAGAGAAGATAGTGGACAAGAAATCTAATACCATTAGCAGAAAAGTAAGCTATGAAGATATACAATTTGATTATAGCGTATCGGTTAAGGCTGAAGGGAGTAAAATCAAAATCTCCCTTGACCTAGAAAATCCCCTGCCTGAGGAATGGGTTGGGGAAGCATGGTTTAAGATTGAGCTGTTTCCTGCAATTTTGTTTGGTAAGACCTGGGACCTGGATGGTAAAATGGGCATATTCCCGACCGATTCATATGGTCCTTTAGAAAATGGGGATATTAAACCGTATGCGGAAGGGAAAATCTTGTCAATCGCCCCTGAAACAGACTTACAGAGGATGACAATCAAGGCCTTAAATGGAAGTCTTCAATTGACTGACGGAAGAATTACTGGTAAGGCGAGGTGGTTTATTGTCAGAAGCAAAGTTCCAGCTGGAGTTACCCAGGGTGCTGTTCAATGGGAAATCGATGCAGTACCGCAAGAAAACCATATTTATAAACCTGTGATACACCTCAGCCAGGTGGGGTATTTGCCTAATGAACCAAAGAAGGCAGTAATTGAACTTGATAAATCAATTACGGATACAGAAAATGTGGAAATAATCCGAATATCACCTGATGGATCAAAATCCACCGTCCTGTCCCAGAAAGCAGAACTATGGGGAAGATACCTCAGGTATAACTATGCCGTTTGTGATTTTAGTTCTATTTCTGAACCTGGTATATACAAGGTAAAGTACAAAAACTCTATATCAAACCACTTCAAAATAGGAGAAGATATTTATGAACGGTATGTATGGCAACCTACGCTTGAATATTTTCTGCCTGTGCAGATGTGTCATGTGAGGGTGGAGCAAGGATCACGGATATGGCATGACTGGTGCCATCTGGATGATGCTTTGATGGCGCCAACAAATCATACCCACTTCGATGGTTATTTTCAGGGTCCGGAAACTTTTGTTGATTTTGAACATCCTGACCATGTGCCTCACCTCGATCAGGGAGGCTGGCACGATGCCGGTGATTATGATCTTAGGATTGAATCACAGGCAAATACTACATTGCGGCTGGCACAGATGTATGAATTATTTGGACACGATCTCGATGTTACGGAAGTTGATCAGGAGAAAAAACTTGTAACTGTTCACAGATCCGATGGTATCTCAGATTTTCTCCAGCAGGTAGAACATGGGGTATTAACAGTTCTCGGTGGGTATCGGGGATTGGGCAGGTTATATGATGGGATAATCTGCAGAACAGGAAAGCAATATGGATTAAAAGGAGACGGAGGAGGTATGACTGATGATCTTGTTTATGATCCTGAATTGCCGGAAGATGGAAAAACAGTATATAAATCTGGCTTGTATGATGATCGCTGGGTTTTTACTGAGGATCACCCAAGACATGAAATGATCGGAATTGCCAGTCTGGCTGCTGGTTCCAGGGTCTTGAAGGACTATCAGCCTGGTTTAGCGGAAGAGTCACTCGTAGCTGCAGAAGCCTTATTTGAGATAACCAGTAAAAAGGAAATGGTTCCGGATTTTATTTCTGCTGCCGCCGAACTCTATCTGGCTACTGCAGATCAAAAATATATTGAAGCAATTGTAGGACAAAAAGAATTTATCCTGGAGCATATGGATGGATGAGCCTGGGCAGTTGGGAGGGTCTATCAACATATAAAAGATGCTGATTTTCGAAAGGACATGGACAAGGGAGTTCTTGAACTGTCGAAAAAACTCAATGAGCGAATGACGGAAAATCCTTTTGGTATTCCTTACGAACCAAGAATTTGGGGAGCTGGCTGGACCATCCAGAATATTGGTGTAAGACAATATTTCCTGGTCAAAGGATTCCCGGGTGTATTTAATCCAGAATTGATATTTAATGCCATGCAGTTTGTTCTGGGCTGTCATCCTGGTATGAATACAGCCTCTTTTGCCTCCGGGGTAGGTGAGAAATCTTTATTACAGGCTTATGGTGTGAACAGGGAAGACCTATCTTATATTCCGGGAGGAGTTGCTTCAGGTACTGCCTTGATCCGTCCTGATTATCCTGAACTTAAAGATAACTGGAGCTTTTTATGGCAACAGTCTGAGTATGTGCTCGGCGGTGGTGGTACTAATTTCATGTTCCTGGTTATGGCCACTGATCAATTGCTAAAGGAATAGACTGAAATATAGTGTTCCGTTAGGTTCTGGAATAATGCATAAAGCGGATATTATGGGAAAATGCTTTAATGGGATACCGCATAATAATTCCTTAGGCTGAAATCCCGGTTTATACATTAAGGGAAGAAAACAATTTTCAATCCAGAGTAAATTTCTACCCTGTACATTTATTTTTATACAGGGTAGAAATCTTTGATTATATGCCAAGGTATTTTTTCAATAGATCACGTCCCTGGGCTATGGCTTCCCGGCCGCTTGATTCGATGCCATACCAGCCCTTATAACCGGAGTCCCTGCATAGTTTGATCATTTTCGCAGTTAATTCCTCACTGGGCTGATTTCTGTATGACATACCATCTGCCCATGGCAGCATTTTTTCAAGATACTCATAATTATTGAATGTGTCGCTCGGACTTCTCCAGTCAGGATAAGATCCAAAATACAGGTTATCGACCATCTTGTATAGCTTAACCATCCAGTCCGCATCATTGGATACCCCTCCGTGGTTTTCAATGACTACACTGACTTTTGCCTGGATCGCATATTCAAGCAACATATTATAAGACTCGGAAGCCCACTTGAGGGCCTCATCCGGATCTACATCTTCCGGGCCCCTGCAATTAGTGCGAATGGAGTGACATCCAAGATAATGAGCTACATCGATCCATTTTTTATGGTTAATTACAAATTGTTTCCTAAGCTCCTTTGTAGGCTCACAGCCATCTCCTTCAGCATCTACCATTATAAGAACCATTTTAACACCATGTTGATCAGCATTTTTCTTTAACTGATTCAGGTAATTTACGGTAGGCACCTCGAATAAGGTGTTAACAAATTCGATTCCGTTTAAACCAAAATCCTCTCTTGCTACCTTAGCAAAATCCAGGGTCTTCCATTTGCCATCCCTGATCTCCTGGACCAAAGCCCATTGAGCAAGTGAAATATCGTCATAGGTCATTCTTGGAGTAGCCATAGCACGTGAATTTTTATGTATAGATGGTATTAAAAAACCCGCAGCACTGAGTACTGCAGATTTTTCAATAAATCCCCTTCTTGTAATTTTCTTAATATTTTCTTTCATCAAAATCTTAGTTAATATTTATGCATGTATTAAATTTCCCATCCTTTTCGGTACTCTCTGGTCAGGAATTTGTTGGCAGCTTCATCATTTGTGATCTTCATGGAAGCAGTATCATATTTTACTTCTTTCTTTGCCCGAAGAGCGACTGCACCCAGGTTTATCGCTTCAGTAACGGGACCGGCATATAGAAAGCTTCCGTTAGAATTCTTGTTTTCTTTAATCGCCTTTGCCCAGGTATCTGATCTCCTTCCGGGATCTCTGGGAGGCAATTCCTTGTTTCCGGAATATGAATCCCTTTTGCTTGCCGGTATGATCTCAGGTTTCTCTCCTCTGAAGCCTCCTATAATTTTACCTTTATCGCCTACGAACATCATACCTTCATTTGGAATATCTCTATTGTCCTCAGCAAGTTCTTCAGGAATAAATGGCTTCATGCCACCATCATACCAGAAGAGATTAAATGAAGGCAGGGTTTCTTGTTTTGGGAACATCAGTTGTATTAAACTGGATTGAGGGAATGAAACATCATTATCCAGCCATTTGTAGGTATTGCCATCAACGTACCTGTGGGTTGTGCCATAAGCTTTTGCTGCGACAGGTGGGGTTTCTATTCCCAATACCCTGAATAATGGAAACAGACTATAGTGACCCATGTCAGCAATGCTTCCGCCACCAAAGTCATACCACCCCCGGAATACATTATGGGTGTAATGAGGATGATAAGGAATATCCTGGACGGGTCCCAGCCATAATTCCCAATTAAACCCTTCCGGAATTGGCGGGGTATCTGCTGGCCTTTTTGGCCATTGCTCCCATACTGGCCTGTATGACCAGTTATGGATCTCTTTCAATGTCCCAATCACACCATCATCGATCCATTGTTTGACCAGGGTATATTCCGGCCTGTCACTCCAGGCAAGAAGATGGGTAGTTACCTTGGCTTTTTCCGCTGCTTTAAATACCTGTTTCCATTCATGCATCCTGTTCGCAATAGGTTTATGCGTGACGACATGCATATTATTCTTCAATGCTTCTAAAGCCAGGTAGGCATGATGATGGTCAGGTGTCATGATCTTGACGGCATCAATGTCTTTTTCCTTTGCAAATAATTCACGGTAATCTTCATAGGAGGCACATCCTTTATAGTTACCGGAAGCAGTATTCTTGCCATAATATTTTTCAACATACTCCTTCCCTATATCTCTGCCTCCCGGAATTCCCGTATAATTACTGCCCCAGTCCGGATCATCAAGTGTTCTCCGAATGCTGTTCCTGATCCCATTGGGAGACCAGTCCAGATAATCGGTGGTAAATTTATTCGGATCAGTTACTGCAACTACCTGTATATCTTCATTTTGCAGCATATCCGGCATTTCTCTCAGTCCTTGCGTTCCGCAACCAATATTGGCAACGGTGACCTTATCGGATGGAGCTACCCTTCCTGGACCACCAAGAACATGGCGGGGAACGATAGATATTGTTGTGGCGGTAACACTCGCCGAACCGATAAATGTACGTCGGTTCATTTTATTTTTACTTTTCATATCTTATGAATGTTTAAAAAATTGATGTCAAAAAGAATGCAAATAACTATAATCAAACCAACAAAAATGTATTCTAATGATCATTCAATTTAAGAAAGA
>CBDUCT010000220.1:0-6568 GCA_965365715.1 uncultured Cyclobacteriaceae bacterium
TACAGCAATGAAGGTATTGCTTCCTGGTATGATTTTGCCATTGAGATCTTCAGGCTATCCGGAATTAATTGCATGGTAAATCCAATACTTACAAAGGATTATCCCACACCATCGAAAAGACCACATTTTAGCGTCCTTGATAAATCAAAAATAAAATCAACATTTGGTTTAACCATACCATATTGGAAGGATAGCTTAAGCAAATGCATTAAAGAGATAGAGAATAGGAGAAAAAGTGAGTCTGGAGAAGATTCGTAAGAAAGCCTGCAAATTTAAAGTCCTGAACAGGTGGGTGTACCCGCTCTTTATATCAACCTGCTGCTGATAAGTGTAATTTCCTGAAAGCTTACCCTGATATACAACATGGACAGGCTTGCCGAGCCTCTGCAGTATCAGAATATTTAATTATCTTCACAGTCAAATTTTTAATATTTATTAATATGCACGACTGGAGATCCGCAAAACTCACTGAAGACTACCTGGAAGGAGTACGTGGCGGCATACCTCTTGCCGAAACACAAATTGAAGTCATTATACGAATTATAAGATCATGGATACCTGACATGAAGACATTCCTTGATCTGGGCTGTGGGGATGGGGTTTTAGGCCGACAGCTTTTAGTGGGATGGCCGGAATCTAAGGGAATTTTTATGGATTTTTCCGAACCTATGATATCTTCTGCTGAAGAAAAATGCAAGCCTTACAGTGATCGCAGTACGATCATTCTTCAGGATTATGGTAAACGGGAATGGGTGGAAAGCATAAAAGACAGAACACCGGTTGATGTTGTTATCTCAGGTTATTCTATTCATCATCAGGAAGACGAAAAGAAATACAGCATTTACCAGGATATATTCAACATATTAAAACCGGGTGGTGTATTCCTGAACCTCGAGCACGTGGCTTCTGCTAGTCTAAAAATAGAAAAGCTCTTTGATGAGACCTTTGTCGATGGCCTTTATGACTATCATGTCAGGTCAGGGGGTAAAGAATCAAGACAGGACATAGCCGACAAATTTTACAACCGGGAAGATAAAGTGCTTAATAAACTAACCCTGGTGGGAAAGCAGGTTGATTGGCTCCGTGATATTGGTTATATAAATTCAGATTGTTTTTTTAAACTGTTTGAACTGGCGCTATTTGGTGGACAAAAGCCTCTATAGAAAATATTAGATCGTAACATCAAACTTTTATCACAAGTTTCTAAGAACGTTTTCAAAGAAGGGCTCCCCTTCTGTAAAGGCACCCTTAATTTCAGTCCTATCTTAAATTAATCCCTGACCAGGAAGAATTGGACCCGCCTTCTTGCAATTCCTGCCTCTAGGTTCATGACATCATATATATCAGCAAAATGCTTTTTATCCATGATCATCATTCTCTCCTCAGAGACTCCGCGTTTACGCAAATAATCTTTAACCGCCCTGGCCCTCTTCTCGGAAAGGTTCAGGCGAAGATTCTCTGATTTGAGATCCTCAAATCCAACGATGACCAGTTTTAACTGTGTTTTTTTCAGGTATTCAACCAGGATATCAATCTTATCTGCCGAGTATTGTGTAAGCGGAATGGTATGGTTAACATCAAAATGAGCTGAAACGGGAAGCTTTTCCCATACGATAAGATTACTCAGATAGCCCTCTTTCGGAGAAAGTTCTATTCCATTTTCATAGATCAGTTGCCTGTATTTTACGGAAGTATACCTCAGGTCAAAGGCATCAACGAAGAACATATTCACCCTACGGTTCAGAAACCTTCCCAGAACACTTTTATTATTCCAGATTGGAATCGTTTCACCATAGCCTTTGCTATGTAGTCTTGTGCCCTCAATTCCTTTTTTGCTCAGATAATATTTGACCACTCCGGCTCTTCTGTTTGATAATTTATCATTATAGGCATTGGTGCCTATATAATCAGTATGTCCGGAAATGAAGATCTTTACATGCTTGACATCATAAAGAAAATCTACCAGCTCGTCAAGTCCGAATTTGTAACGGGGCTTCAATTCATAGGAATCAAAATCAAAGTTTATGGTTGGGATAATCACCTTACCTTTTGTATCTATTCTCGATAAGAATATTACGCCTTCTTCTCTTTCCATAACCGACCTGAGTCTGCGGTCATCCCCGGAGCTTGCCAGTGAGGCGATCAGCCTTTCCAGGTAATCATAATCCCTTACCTCATCATCAACATAAAATTTGTTATCATATTTGACTCCATTCTGGTTTGGATCCTTTATTACTGAAGAGGTCATGTCCCTGGGCTTACGGGTCCGGTCTCCCCTCTCCCTGGTATTCACTGATATAATCTGATCTGTAGATAGATCAGCATCTTCATCATTTGTCATAGAGTCAGAATCTGAACCTGCAGTTAATCCTGAAGTGCCTTCAGACCTTTTTCTCTGCACTGCATCGACAAATTCAGTGGAATCCACTATAGATATTACTTCATCCTTATTCGGAACAATATCCAGAACATATTCAAATATATCGGCACGGTAAGGTATAATTATATTTTTTTCCTTGAAACGGTAGCCTTCAGCCTCGATGCCGAGTTTATAATTCTTCTCAAACTCCATGGTGGTATTATATTTTCCATCTAGAAAATCTTCACTTTTAAGGACCTTGGTCTCGCCGGTTCTGACATCGGTAATCCTGAGGTTCGCATCGATAGCCTGATTGATATTGGGATCGATCAAATTGAATTTCATTATGAAATTTGTAGACACCGAACCTGGCCTGACAATCATATATATATCCTTTTCACCGTAGGAATCGTTCCGGTATGATGAGAAAAATCCTTTTGCACCATTGGCATGAAGTGTAAAGTATATATCATCGTCAGGGGTATTTATGGGATAACCAATATTCCTGGGTTCTGTCCAGCTTTCTATTTCCTCCAGATAGACTGAAGAATAAATATCATATCCACCCAGGCCGACATGACCTCGTGAGCTATAAAAAAGTGTGCGGCCGTCAATATGAATTTGGGGTGCGTCTTCATCAAAGGGGGTGTTAATTACATCTCCCAGGTTTTCTACGTTCCCATACTTACCATTATCCAGTAGCTCAGCTCTGTAGATATCAGAACCTCCATAACCTCCCGGCTTATCGCTCGTGAAGTATATGAATTTCTCATCGGGTGTAAAACTGGCGCTCGACTCCCAATTGGACGTATTTATTCCAGGTATGGGTTCCGGATCCGACCATTTGCCATTTACCATTTCACTGATATACAAGTCTCCTCCATTGTCGGATTTATATAATATGAGTTTCGAGCCATCCGGGCTTAAACCCACACAGGCATCGTGATCTGGCGTATTAAACTTCAGGTCGTTATCCGGTTCACTCCAGGTTCCATCCCGGTTAAGGTTTGAGATGTAGACATCTTCCATAAATAATCCTGATGGATCTATACTTTTCCCGGTAGTATTTGGCCTCCTGGAGGTAAAGATGATCATGTCCTCAGTTGAATTCATTAAAGGAACGTATTCAGGGTATGGACTGTTTATGGGAGCGCCAAAATTGTCAATTGGTGTAATAACAGGTTCCTTAATATACTGTTCAGCAAGCTTGCAATCCTGGATGTACTTTTCTATTTCAAGTCTTTCCTTTTGATCAAACCTATTGAAGGAGTCGGGCGCTTTCAATGCGATATCATAATAATGAACCGCTGAATCAAATTTCAGATTGAAATGATATGCACGGGCCAGGTAAAAATCAAGATTAGGATCTGTTTTTCCATTTTGAATAGCATCCAGGAAGTAGTCAAGACTTTTTGCTTTATCAATACTGTGATAATAAATTATACCGATCCTGAACTGATATTCTGGATTGTTTGGGGATACCGAATCCAGAAGCAAATAGGTATCTAATGCCTCACCATATAATTCCGATTCGTACATTTGGTTGGCCGCAGTCTCCAACCGGGCAATCTGACGTTCTTTTTTTTTCTGGGCTTTAAGAGTAGTGCTTAAAAATAGGGCAAAAAAGAGAACGAAAAAAAAGCCCACCCTTGAAATCATAGGCAATTTTTATTTCAAATATATAATCATTCTTTATAGATGCAAGTCGAATTAATATAATTATTGGCAGAAAAAGAAGGAATTAAAAAACTTCAAATATAATAGCATGAAAATGAATCACTTATCCATTTATAAATGTTTACAAACGAAAGTTAATATTTAAAATACGATTGAGAAATTCTTATATATTATCTTCAATTAAATCAGGATCAGGCCGGTCTTGAAAATACAATTTAAAAAAACAAAACAGAACCAGTTATGAGAAATTTAAAAAACATGGTCCGTCTTATAGGAAATGTAGGCATGGATCCCGAATTAAAAACATTGACCAATGGCAATACGGTAGCCCGATTTTCACTGGCTACTTCCGAAGGGTATATAAATAAGGAGGGAGAAAAAGTCATTGATACGCAATGGCACCGTATCGTCGCCTGGGGTAAAACAGCCCAGCTGGTAGAAAAGATCTGTAGAAAAGGAAACAGGATTGCTGTTGATGGCAAACTGACCAACCGGTCCTATGAGGATGACCAGGGAGAGAAAAAATATATCACAGAGATTATTGCCAATGAATTGATGATCATTAATTCCCAGGTTAATAAGGCTTCATCCTGATCCGGCCTTTTACCAAATAACAATTTCAGTATTTGATCCCGAAAGTCTGCAGGTATGTTTTGGCAGGATTAAAGTAAAAACAATATCTGGTATTGGCAAATCATGTCCGACTGGAATAAGAGGGATCAAATATTGATCTAGCTCCTGAGTTTATCCAGGATCCTGTTTAATTCCGCAGCTTCTTCAATTTCAAGGCTTGAAAAGAGATTATCCAGTTCGAGGGCCCTGACGTCAATTTCATCTAATAATTTAAGGCCCCTGTCAGATATAGTGACATCCACCAGGCGCTTATCTGATTTACAAGTATTTTTTTTCACCAGCTCCTTGGAAGAAAGCCTGTCGACAATCCTTGATGCATCGCTGTTTTTATCAAGCATTCTTGATTTGATTTCAGAAGTACTTATGACGCCGGGATACTGACCTTTGAGGATTCTGAGAACGTTGTATTGCTGTGGGGTAATCTTGTAATCAGAAAAGAAACTCTTTTGTTTGTTATGCAACCAGCCATAGGTGTACATCAGATTTATGGCCGATTTTTGATATTCATTTCTGAATTTCTTTTGTTGTATTTCTTCTTCAATTTTCATAGTAATCAAGCTCTGGCTGTTATTAGGTTAAATACCAGCCAGAGCTAAAATTGCATAATTATACCTGTTTTTGCAACTCTACATTACAAACAATATTGATTTCTTCGTCTACAACCGCTCCGCCAGCTTCCATCAAAGCATTCCACTTCAAATCATAATCAAAACGGTTGATAGAACCCATGATCTTGAAACCAGCTTTGACATTTCCCCATGGATCTGTAACGGTCCCATTGTATTGAACATCAAAAGCTATGGGTTTTGTAATGTCCCTAATGGTCATTTGACCCTTTAATACATAGTTTGATCCATCCTTCACCAATTTTCCGTCAAACTTTAACTCCGGATATTCAGCGGCATTAAAGAAGTCATCTGACTTAAGATGACCATCACGCTGCTCATTGTCAGTGTTGATTGATTCAACAAGTGCTTTGAATTTGATCTCGCTTCCTTCAAAATCATCACTGGTGCTTTTCACTTCCCCGTCAAAATCTTTGAACTTTCCACCCACTTCACTGATGACCAGGTGCTTTACACTAAATAGAACTTCAGTGTGGGCTTTGTCAAAGGTCCAAGTATCCTGGCCAAGAACCAGATTTACACTCAATAATAGAACTGCTAATAATAGTTTCGTTTTCATAATGTTAATTTTTTAGATGTTTTGACTTATAAATTTCGCTTTCAATAAACTATAACGATGTTGTAACATTAATGTTTCAACATTGATTAATTTTTTATAAATTTTTTTGATTTGAGGATGAAGGAAGGGTGCCTCAATAAAACAGGTTCGAAATTCTAAGTATGGGCACTGCCATTTTCAGCAGGCGATACGGTATCAGGATCGTAATTCAACAAGATATAATCCAGCTGATGTTAGTTTATATACAAATGCTATAATAAAAAAAGCGGAATGATCATTACCACTTGCTTGCTGGCGGGGTATCAATTGTTTTGAAAACAAGAATATCTGACAGCAATTGTTACTTTTGCATTTCGTCTATATTCAAATTTTTATATTTCACGAGGGCCTCCAGCAGATAATAATCACCGTAAATTATCGGGACTCCAACCTCTGTATTTGCAGGAACACTTCCAACGCCCTGATTCAATACAAAATTTTGACCATCGTCGAGATCAGCTATATATCCCCCGGATACCAATGAATGAATAATGTTTTTAGCGACATTAAGATATAGGTCAGGTTGTTTTACTTCTGGGAATGAAGATAACTCGATAAGTGCTGATACCAGTATGGCGGCAGCAGTTGCATCCCGCTTTGTATTCGGAATATCAGGAGATAGATAATCCCAATAAGGGATACAATCTTCCGGGAAATTATCATGACCTATGATAT
>CBDUCT010000221.1:0-6563 GCA_965365715.1 uncultured Cyclobacteriaceae bacterium
ACCCGCTTTTTGAGAAGCCATTTTCCCGGGGATTCATTATAATGATTCTGAAAATCCCTTTTAAAGGTTGACAGGCTGCGATGTGTTAATTCCGCAAAATCTTCCAACTTCAGATTATAACAGAAATTGGCTTCCATAATTCCGGTTAATGAGGGCTTGTCCTGGGAAATAAACGATCTTAAATAAGTATTCAATAAGGGATCACTGTTCATTATGTTGATCAGCAGTTCTTTGAGTTTGAGTTTTATAATTTGTTCAGGTGGTTGCTCTTCAGCTCTGAAATAGGTGAGCATAGAATGAAAATATCCATCCAGATAACTGCTGGTCTGAACTTCTGTAGCAGTAAACTCCCTTGATTCCTGGTTTTGTCTGACCGGTACATTGCCTTTCAGTTCAGACACTGTTTCGACAATCAGGTCATCGGATATAAAAAATCCAAGCATACAGAACTCATCATCGAAATACTGCTGGATTATGGTGGCACCTTTTTTCATAAATAATGTTTGACCAGCGGTAAGCGTCCACTGTCCATTGATGGTATTGTATGTTTTTTTACCGCTCAATACATGCACGATATAATCCGACTGAGAGAAAATGCCGACTTGTTGAGCTTCTATCGGACATGAGTACTCCAGGCAGACGGTCTTGTCAAATTCAAATCTGTTAAAGTGGAGGCTTTCTTTTACGATCTTGTAGAAATTAATCATCATGATGGAAGGGTAGTTTTGTTAATTAACCATGTTTTTATCATTGTCATCTATGGGCAATCTTTAAAAATAATATATTTTCCGGAAACTTTCCAGTGTTTTTTAATTGTGCGTCTGAAGTAATATGTGTTCGTTGAAAAGATCAGAATTTTTCATTCTCCTTCCATTCACTGAAGGCATAATTAAAATCATCTGTCATACCGTGATGAGCAGTAAAGATATATTTGATGTTTGGAATGGATCCTATTTTATCAATGGAATTCCTGTGCGTCTCCAGGTCCATAGTCGCCAGTTTTATGAATTCACTTACTTTTCCGTCGTGAAGACTCAGCGCATCCCCGGTAAATAAGTACTGATCATTTACAAGGTAACAGGTAGCTCCGGGTGTATGTCCCGGGGTATGAATGCACCGGATTGTAATATCCTGGAAATTGTATGATTGTCCATCAACAAAAAGGTTATATTGATCAGTGTGTATTGTATTATACTGAATTAGCAACCTGGGCTGTGATCCGTCAATCATAGGCAATTCCTCTCTGTTCAGGTAAATCGTGGCATTACTGAATAAAGATATTGAAGCTACATGATCATAATCCGAATGTGTTAGGAAAATGGCCGTGATTTCATCTTCATTGATATCTAACTTTTCAAGCTCTTGTTTTACAATTTCCTGATCATTCCCCGCATCAATCATAATAAAACCTTCATCATATCGGATAAGGTAGGCATTAACCATAGTATCATGAATAGAATAAATCCGGTCAGTTATCTTTCTTGTCTCAACAGGATGCATTTTTCCTATTTCGGTCCTTAATTTCAGAAATATACCGAGGAAAAATAATATGCCGGCCACGACCATTATTCCAATGATCAACAAAATTCTTTTAACAAATCGATTCATTTTTTATCTCTGTGTTCTTGTGTATTCTTTATTCCATTAGTCTTTCGTACAATTTCGTAAATATGTCCCGGAATTGTAATTCAAAGCACCATTATTTGTCAGCCCGATGGGATCTATACTTCATTTTGCAATCTTCCAATGCCTATTCAATATGTTATATATCATATTATTTTATTTTGAAACATTGGATTCATCTGTGATTTTTGTGCCGGTTTAAATTCGTTATAAAATGAAAAGGATACAATATTTTTTACTGATCATGATGATCCCATTTTTTATGGATCTTAATGCGCAAACACTCCGGCCTTACATTCTGGGTGCGCTTACGGGTGAATCCATTGAACAAGTAAAATCCGACTTAGCGACAAATCTTGAGGCTGAGGGAATCAATGTATTGGGTGGTTACATGCCTGCTGAAAATGCGGATCGTTGGGTGATAGTTTTTAGTTCGGAAGACTTGATCCAGGCAGTTAAGAAAGTAAGAGGGCAAACCGGTTTTGCTGCCGCATTAAGAATTGGTATAACGAAAGAGGGTGAAAAGTCCTTGATCAGTTATACTAACCCTGCATATTGGGGAATGGCCTATTTCAGGGATGATTATAAGCATGTTGAGGAGAACTTTAATTCTCTGAGCAGCAAGTTGGAAATTGTTATGAAGAAGTCAGGACAATATGATGGGAAAGATTTCGGATCCGAGGAGGGTATAGAAGAGGATGATTTGAAAAAATATCGGTATATGTTGGGGATGCCCAGGTTCGATGATCCTGTTGAATTGCGTCAATTCAATAGTTTTGAGGCAGCTGTCTCAAAAATTGAATCCAATATAAAAAAAGGAGTGGATGATGTCAGACTGGTTTATTCAATTGAAATTCCTGGGGAGGATTTTAAATTGTATGGATTTGGGTTGTCAGGTGAAGATGGTGAGTCAAAATTCCTCCCAAAGATCGATATTTCAGAACCGAAACATACAGCCTTCCTCCCTTATGAGATGCTGGTCATGGGCGGCAGGGTGATCATGTTGCATGGACGTTACCGGATTGCCCTTTCTTTTCCTGATCTGAAAATGGTTACCTTCACCAAGATCATGTCCACACCGGGTGATATAAAGGATATGCTGGAAATTGTCAGTGAATAAGAACAGTTTTTCCATTCCAAATATTTGATTCAGAGGAACATCAGTTTAAAGGGTATTTTTTATTACCTTGGGGATTCAATAATTCGGATACCTGATGAATTATTATACCAAACAATTAAAATCTCATCACCATGGAAAAATCAATTTTAATTAAAAGTCAGGGTAATAAACTGATATTTTACGGGATATTGCTCTTTTTTTTGGGATTAATAGTCGGTCTCATTGTACCCGTTCTGGCCAATCCAAGAATGGGGGTATCAAGCCATCTCGAAGGCATATTGAACGGTATGTTCCTTGTTCTGCTGGGCTTGATCTGGAATAAACTGGATCTTTCCGAAAAATGGTTGAAAATAACATTCTGGTTAGCTATTTATGGTACCTTCGCCAATTGGTTTGGTATCCTTTTCGCCAGTGTTTTCAATGCCGGAAAATTATTGAACATAGCGGCCCATGGACAGGAGGGATCCCCGGCAGAGGAAGCCATCTTAAATTTCTTTTTAATCACCTTATCCATTGCGATGATCATAATAAGTATCACGGTAATGGTCGGATTAAAACGGAACATGAATAATGAAGTTTTAACTAAATAATAATTCAATTGAAACAACTATTTTTCGCTATTCTGATACTTACATCGCTTAGAGTAAATGCCCAGGGATGTCAGAAAGACTCTTTAATCAGCGACTTTGTGAACGGAAAGCTTGTTTTAATCAATAATCTTTCGATCGTTAACACGAATGATGCTTTCTTCAGCAAACTATTATCGCTACAATTTTCGGCCTGTGAGGTAATAGCCCCGGAAAGAGGATATGAGCTTTACGGTACTTTGGGAGAAAAAGGTGTGATCAGTATCACCTTATTGGATGTGGAACCCCTTCGCGGGCAGTATGTTGACCTGGTGGATGCAAGCATTTTAAAACATTTCGACCTGGAGAAACCGGTTTATTATCTAACCAATGGGATACCCAACCGGGATATGTACATGGCCCTGAATAGTCTGACCAATAAAATAATTGAGGAAATAGATGTAATTGACAAAGTGGAAGCCCAGGCGATATGGGGGCAACGCGCAAAAAATGGGGCTGTTTCCGTTACCTTTAATAAGACAGAACCGCTCACCCTGTTCTCAAAGTAATTCTCATTTCCTGCAACAATGAAATCCTGAAATATCTGAAATTAATTATTCATACCGCAAGCTATCAACTGGATTTTTCAGTGAGGCTTTAATTGTTTGAAAACTTACTGTAAATAAAGCAACGAATAGAGCCAATAAACCTGAGGCGACAAATATTCCCCAGTTCAGGTTGGTTTTATAGGCAAAATTCTCCAGCCATTGCTGCATAGTATACCAGGCAATAGGGCATGCCAGAACAAATGCAATTATTACCCATCGAACAAAATCCCTGGTCAGTAAGACCAGGATACTGCTGACAGGCGCTCCGACAACTTTTCTTATTCCGATTTCCTTTGTTTTTCGTTGAATCGAAAACGAGGATAATCCAAGAAGTCCAAGACTGGCAATGAAAATAGCAATGAAGGTAAAATACCTGAACAATTTTGAAATTCTGACTTCTCCCCGGTAATTGCTTTCGAGCCTATCGTCGAAAAAACCAAATGAAAACGGGGAAGCCGGATTCATTTTTTTCCAGGTGCGTTCGATACTTTCAATCGTAGCATGAATATTGTCTTTCCGGATCTTAGCTATGATCACATTTGGTTCATTTTGTAAGGGCAATAATACCAGGGGTTCAACAGTACTTCTCAGCGATTCAAAATTAAAATCTTTCGTTACGCCTACGATGGTGCCTTTTTTATCACCTTTCCCAAAATACTTTCCGACCGGGTTTTCCATCTTCATCCTTCTGATGGCTTCAGCATTTAGAATGACATCAACATTTTCGATTGTTTCCAGGCTATAGTTATCAAATCGTTCAGAGAATGTTTTTCCATCCTTTAATGGGATTCCCAGGACATCGAAGTAATTCTTATCTACCCACATCGCGCAGATCAACACTTTTAATTCCGGATCTTTTCCATCCCAATCATATCCCCAGGAAGAATTGCCTCCCCAGAAGGGTGGTTTATCTGCTTTAGTAAGGTTTACCACACCCGGTATTTTCAGTATTTCATTGGAAAAGGGTTCATGATTATGTTTAGACTGGCCCGGTAAATCGATGTATACGAGATTCTCCGCTTCATAGCCAAGATTAAAACTTTTAATATAATTCAGTTGTGACATGACTACGATGGCACTGACGATCAATATAATGGATAATGAGAATTGGAAGATGACCAGAGAACTACGTAAGTTAATGACGCCTTTTTGCTTCACTGTTACAATAGATTTCAGTGCAGATACAGGAGAATAGGAAGAAAGTACCAGCGATGGATATATGCCTGATAGGATGGTGGAAAATATCCCGACGCCGAGGAACAAGAAAATCAGGATAGGATTATCTAATAAATTGAACTCTAGCTGTTTCCCGGATATTTCGTTGAATAATGGGATCAACAGGACAGTTAGAAGTATCGAAAAAAGTAAGCTGATGAATATAAGTATTGTTTTTTCTCCAAAGAACTGGTGGATCAGGCTCCAGCGGTTTGCCCCGATCACTTTCCTGATCCCGACCTCTTTCGCTCTTCTTTCAGAAACAGCTGTGGAAAGATTCACAAAATTTACACTGGCGATCAATAAGACGATCAAACCGATCGCGAGAAACAAGTAAACATATTGTATTCTGTTATTTTCACCTGAATTGGAATACAGATGATCATCAGCAAATGCTTTGATGAAAAGTGTTGTGTTTTCCTGGTCGTGTGCCTTACACAGATCTTTGATCTTCTCCTCAAAGGCTTCAGGGGAAGCATCTTCTTTCAATACCAATGTAGTCCTGGGCCAGTTATTACCCCAGCTGTTCAGATCCCGCTCGAATATTTTTTCCATCTGCACAAATGGGACAAGGATATTGAATTGGAATGTTGAATTTTCAGGAATGTTCTGGAGGATACCACCCACTTCAAAATCAAACGCACCATCCATCTGCAGGATTTTTCCGACAGGATCTTCTTCACCAAAAAACGATCGGGCCACTTCTTCCGTAATTAATATCTTATTCGGTTCTTCCAGCGCATTTTGATCCCCTGATAATTGCTTGAAGGAAAATACATCAAGAAATTCCGGGTCGACAAAGGCTATCGGGCCGGAAGTAATCACCTTTTCCTCATGGCTCATGGGCCGGTTCCCCATCCACAATGTACGGGTGACATGTGATACCTCAGGATAATTTGACTGAAGTTCATCTTTAAGTGCAAAAGGGGTATTGTTCGTATGAAGCATTTGGCCATCTGAGTAATCCTGCCGCTCGATGATACAATACATACGATCTATATTCGCATGAAATTTATCATAATTCATCTCATCCATTACCCATAGCAGGATCAAAATAAAGGTAGCCATCCCGATTGATAAGCCCGTGGTGGTGATCAGTGAAAAAACTTTGTTTCTGAAGATGTTTCTAAATGCAACAATGAGGTGATGTCGTATCATAATTAAAAAATTGTGTTTACTTAAATACATCAATAAGTTGAAAAGGTTGCATCATCGAGAAAAAATGTATTGGATCACCCGGATATGTTCTCCAGTCTTACAGGCAGGTGTTTATCGACCCAATGTCGATAATTGCCATCATAACCGGCCTTCTTCTGCATACCGGTCACTTTCTCCAGAATTTCATTGTACACCCCCGCCGGCAGGCCTTGCTGGTTCTCTATCCGTCCAATGATCTGATCAATATCACGATCCACGTGGGATACTGTCTGG
>CBDUCT010000222.1:0-6546 GCA_965365715.1 uncultured Cyclobacteriaceae bacterium
CCTTCTTCAATTTCAACCATCAGAGATTGATCAGAAACAGTTTGTGAGAGAGCTGGATATGGGTAACCTGTGTTAATAAGGATCAGGATGGGGAGAACTTTGTTAATATGTAAATTATCCTTCAACATCAATCATTTCTTTTTTAATCCCCATTAAGATCATAAGATATTCGTTTCACAATACTTCTGCCAAGTGTTATTTCATCGGCGAATTCCAATTCTCCTCCAATGGGAATTCCCCGTGCAATTGTTGAGATCTTTACATTCAGAGGTTTTAACTTTTTAGCCAGGTAAAAAGCTGTTGTATCTCCCTCCATATTTGTACTGAGTGCCAGAATAATTTCTTTTACGTTATATTCGGCATTTTGGATGCGGTCAATCAGCGATTGTATGTTCAAATCATCAGGACCAATACCGTCTATGGGAGATATCAGGCCACCAATCACGTGGAACAGTCCGTTATATTGGGCTGTATGCTGTATGGCCATTATATCAGGTGTATCTTCCACGACACATATAACGGATGTATCCCTTTTTGGTGTAATACAGGTACAATCCTCCGTATCATTTATCATGTGACAGATCCGGCAATATTTTGTTTCATTTCTTAGTTTTTGCAAAGCTTCCGCCAGGGAGTCTGTGAATTCAGGTTTCTCTTTCAAAAGCTTCAATACCACACGTAAAGCAGATTTCTTGCCAATTCCTGGTAATTTGCTAATTTCATTTACAGCATTCTCTATATGTACTGTCGGATATTCCATTTATTTTATACCCATTTTTTCATGTAAAAATAATACAATATTTGTTTGATTCAGTCCCCATTCGAATCCTTATGTTTTCTTTTGGGATTTTGTGGAACAGGATCATATCCATGTGTTCCCCAGGGATGGCACCTTGATAATCGCTTTGCGCCCATCCAAATACCTTTTATAGGCCCCCATTCATTTATTGCATCTATCGTATATTGAGAGCACGTAGGTGTATGCCTGCAATGATTGCCCAGATAAGGCGAGATGGCTACCTGGTAAACTCTGACAAATCCGGTTAATATTTTCGAAAGTATGGCCAACCTGGGAACAAAGATACTTTAATTCATTGATCTAAGGATTGAGTTTATTTTTTTCTAAACCCATTGCAATCTCTTCCATCCTGCATTTAATCTTTTATAAAGCTTTATCATAGAATTCTATTCCTGAGGAAATAAAAAGTTATCGAAGGTAAACAATTTACTAAAAAAAGAAAAAACACAATTAATCCAATATTTTTAAAATCTGCAAGCAACTGGAATTTTTGGTACTTTTCTTAGTTGACACTGCTAAAACATAAATCAAAAAGATTTACCTGAATACTTTAATAAGCAATATTTTATCTAAAAAGCATTATCTTTGCAAACATCAATACTTGAACCTTCGGGGTGGAGGATTAGGATTTATGAATGTAGCAGGACTTCTTTTATTGATATTTCTAACAGGGACCAGCAATATTTCAACAAATACGGATAAGGAGGTATTCCAAAACTACCTTTTGCTGGGTGATCAAAAACCTTCATGGGAGGCTTATTCCCACGCATGCGAGGGCTATGAAGAAATACAGGATGCTCATTCTCTTAATGAAAGCAAACCTTATCTGACAATAATTGATTTCACACTGCCATCTTATAAAAAAAGACTTTGGCTGATTGATTTGGCCTCCAATGAGATATTATACCATACGTATGTAGCTCATGGCAAGAATTCTGGTGATGTAATGGCAGAAGAGTTTTCGAACATTCCTCAATCCTATCAAAGCAGCCTGGGTTTTTATTTAAAAGGGGATCCATACTATGGAAAAAACGGGTATTCGTTGTATCTGGAAGGCCTGGAAGAAGGGATTAACGATAAGGCGATGGAGCGGGCCATTGTAATGCATGGGGCATGGTACGCCAATGAAACGATGATCAAGAAATTCGGAAGATTGGGAAGAAGTTATGGCTGTCCTTCTGTTCCGGTAAATATACACAGGGAACTAATCAATTCAATATCGCAAAATACCGTTCTTTTTATTTACCACTCAAAAAAAGACTACCTGACAGCCTCCAGGTTTTTTTAAAAGATCCGTATTCAATCGAACTGATGTTAGTAAAGACCTGTATTCAATCGAACTGATACTCGTATAGACCTGTATTCGGTCGAACTGATGTTAGTAAAGACCTGTATTCAATCGAACTGATACTCGTAAAGACCCGTATTCAGTCGAGATGATGTTTGTCATGATCCGTATTCAGTCGAGATGATGTTTGCCCTCAAGCCAGGTAATGAATAAAACCTTTAAGATAATGGAACTTGTTTTCAATGACAATTTCCATGAAAAAATTTTACCAGGTCCTGTTTTTAAGGTACTCGTCCAACTCTTCTCTGCTCATGGGAAGATATTCCGGATTTTCATCGATCCAGTTCATGAAGTCCTCTTTGATCTCATCTGACCATCTTCCATCGATTTGTCCCGGAGTATAGGTGCCTTCTTTCAGTCGCATATGCCCAAACTTATCCCTCAGACCAATAAATTCGGAATTGATAACGACCTTTTCGAGCATATGAGGTGGGATAAATATTACACCTTCTTTTTTGGCAAGTACAACATCACCAGGAAAAACAGTAGCTCTTCCAATCCTGATGGGAACATTTATCCCGGTCATCATAGTTTCCTTTAGAAAGGATGGATCCCAGCCTCTGACATAAGCATTAAATCCTTCAATTGCAGCTAATCCTTCAAGATCCCTTGAACCGCCATCAAAAATCACCCCGGTCTTTGATTTGGCATATATTGAATTTCCAAGATTATCACCGATCAGGGTGCCATCTATTACCTTACCGAAACAGTCAGCAACATAGACGTCCCCTTCCTGAAGCATATCTATTGGCCAGGAGTTCGAGGCCCCGATCCTTCCTTCAGCATGACCCTTTTCAAGGATCCTTTCATTTATATCAGGTCGTAGAGGCATATACTGTGCGGTTAATGCCCTTCCTACAAAAGGTTCATCCTCGTGCAACATAACCCAACCTGCCTCGAACTGGTTGTGATAGCCTTCACCCCTCATTACACCCCAGGCTTCCTCTATTGAAATGTTTTTAAGACGGTTCAGTAATTCATCTGAGACTTTTGGCCGCCCGTCAGATGTACGTTCCCCGGTCCATTCAGAAGTATAAAAATCTAAAAGTTCCCTGGCAGTTTCAATTTGAGAAAACAGGGGGAAAGATACCAGTATGCATAAAAATCCGGTTAATAAGCGTATATTTTTCATTGTCTATAAGGTTTATATTATGTTTTTCAAGCCTTATTTAAGGCTTTATCATTTTTATTTTTTTCCTCTTTAGGTGGTTTACCCCGCCAATAAGTGGCAAGGGAAGAACCGGTTATGTTCATTAATGGTCCGAATATCGCCGGAGCAAGACCCACAGTTGCAATTTTACCCATTTGCAAAGCCAGGCCTGAGGCCAGTCCTCCATTTTGCATACCCACCTCGAAGGCTACCGTACGGCAATCTTTCTCAGACATTTTAAATAGTTTTGCAGCGAAGTAACCCAGTGAATATCCTGCAAGATTGTGTATTAAGGTTGCAAGTATCAGTAACAATCCAACATCCAACAGACTATCCCGGCCTGCAGCGGTAATAATGGTAATAATAACGGCAATTCCGGCCATGGATACAAATGATAATACCTTGTCCATCCATTTTTCGAAGTCCTTGAATATGGCCTTTAAAGCTGATGCGACTACAATAGGTAAGATAAAGAACCAGATCATATCTTTCATAAAGGACATGCCTGCCATCTGAAGACTTGCCTCAGCAGATTTAAGATATATGAAATTTTTAAGTACAATAATTGTCAAATAGGATAGAAGCTGAATTATTTTACCACGGTTCGATATTATTCCCTTTGAGAAAAGATTAAAAATAAAACCGGCAATAATGGGGAGGATCATCATATTGATAATATCCAGCATCATGGACCAGAACTTGATCTCTATATACTGACCTGCAAGTGTTTGCATTAAAAGAGGGGTCATTAGAGGTGACAATAAGGTAGCAATTGCTGCTAAGGTAACAGCAAGGGCAAGGTTGGCTCGGGCAATGTAAGACATCACATTGGAAGCGAGACCACTGGGAGCACATCCTATCAGAAGTACACCCGCAGCAATTTCGGTAGGAAAATTAAACATATAGGCTATAGTAAATCCTACCAATGGCATAATGCTGTACTGTGAAACAATTCCGATTATTACACCTTTTGGCATTTTGATTACACCGGCAAAATCATTGACACTCATTTGAGAACCCATGCCAAACATGATAATCTGCAGGAGTGGGACTATTAGTTTCTTTAATTCAAAGCTGCCAATGTTCGTAAAATATTCAGGATAATACATGGAGGCTGTTACTGCAGCAAAAATCCAGATCGTGTATGAAAAACTTTTTAATTTGGGAAAACCCTGGAAACTTATGGCCAGTGCAACAAAGAATCCTGTAAGAAAAGGTCCAGTAAGTGTTTCTTTACCAGTAAAATACAGGATAAGGAAAATTCCCAGGCAGATAAATGAAAAGGCCATTAAGAATCTGGAGATGATATTATTTTTTGCCATATATGTTTATAAATTCTATAAAGTCAGTGAAAATTATGGATTCCCTTTTAAAAGTGTCTAAATTTTAAAAAATTAGGGCGATCATTTTTAATACCTGAAAAAACTAAAAATTCTTAAACTTTTCCAATTATGAAGGATAAATTCTTAAAATCAATTTTAAATACCTCACAAAACCAGGGTGAAATAAATAAAGACAGTCGGCGGGATTTCATTCAAAAAGCAGGAATGGGTGGCCTGGCTCTGGGTCTTATGTTCAATGAAGATATTCAGAGGGAGGTGGAGTTTACCACCCAGAAAGTAAAAAGAAGTTCATCGCCCACTGATTTGAAGATCACTGACCTTAGAATAGCCTATACTTCAGAAGCACCCCTCATTAAGATAGATACTAACCAGGGGATATATGGTCTAGGCGAGGTAAGAGACAACGGAAGTCCGAAATATGCTTTATTTCTTAAAAGCAGACTTCTGGGGAAAAACCCCTGCAATGTGGAGCAGTTATTTAAGTTGATTAAGCAATTCGGAGGACATGGACGCCTGGGAGGCGGTGTTTCAGGTGTAGAAATGGCATTATGGGATTTGGTTGGGAAAGCCTATAACGTTCCCGTATACCAGTTGCTGGGTGGAAAATACAGGGATAAGATCCGGATTTATGCGGATACTCCGGGTTCAAAGGATCCTGCGGTATATGCAAAAAGAATGAACGGCAGGATAGAACAGGGATATACATTCCTGAAAATGGATTTTGGTATAAGACTCATAAGTGACATAAAAGGAGCATTAATAGGGGGCAATGCCTGGGATTTCGGCAAACAGTGGAGCGAGGAACTGGGTAGCCTGGGTGCCACAAAACACCCGTTCACCAGGATCCAGATCACGGATCTGGGATTGGAGAAACTGGTTGAATACGTATCTATAGTAAGGGATATTGTCGGGTATGAAATACCCCTGGCTGCTGATCATTTCGGTCATTTTGATACGAATACAGCCATCCGCCTGGGCAATGCCCTCGAAAAATATCAACTGGCCTGGCTGGAGGACATGGTTCCCTGGTTCTATGTCGACAAGTGGCGTCAAATTACCGAAGCCATCAATACACCTACCTTAACCGGAGAGGACACCTACCTTTTAAAAGGATTTAAGGAACTGATTGACAAAAAGGCCGTAGATATGGTGCATCCGGACCTGGCATCCGCGGGTGGAATTCTGGAAACCAAGAAAATAGGTGATTACGCCGAGGAAAATGGAATAGCGATGGCGCTTCATTTCGCCGGGACGCCTGTTTCCTTTATGGCAAATGTACACAGCGCTGCCGCGACCCAGAATTTTGTTGCCCTCGAGCACCATGATGTGGATACACCCTGGTGGGAAGACCTGGTAACCGGTGACATGCCGTTGGTCCGGGAAGGATATGTAAAAGTCCCTGAAAAACCCGGTCTGGGCGTTGACCTCAATGAGGAAGTGATCAAAGAACACCTGAGGGAAGGGGAGAAGTATTTTGCTCCCACACCAGAATGGGATAAAGATCAGTCCTGGGACCGAACCTGGAGCTAGGAAAATTTGCCGGGTGCTGATTTATAACCTGTTCCTGAGTTCTAAATTAGAACCCAGGGCTGGGTTTCAAAACAGAACTCAGATCCAAGGGAATAATTATGTTTTGGTTATTTTTATAACGGGCATGCACTATTCTCTGATACCATATACTTTCCCATCCAGGTCAGCGAAAAATACCCAGTTATTCCATACAACCGGTGAGGCGGCAAAGCCATATGCAAAGACATCAGGATTATCGGGTATACTTACCTGCCATTCAATTTCTCCATTCAGGCGATTAACTGCATAAAATCTTCCATGCATGTTCTCTGCATAACCTATTGTCCCACTACTGCCAGTATAAAGATATTTATTGCTTATGGCAGGTGTGGGCCAA
>CBDUCT010000223.1:0-6544 GCA_965365715.1 uncultured Cyclobacteriaceae bacterium
GCTAATGCCCGTCGATGGAGGAGACATTAAGGTTATAGCACATCTTTATGGCGGCCAGGGGACAATAAATGTACCTTCCTGGTCTCTTGACAGTAAGGAGATCGCATTTGTGAGTTACACCTACTAAACGGAAAAAACTTTGAATACTTTATCCCGGTAGCTTCTGCCTATCGGGATTTTTTTTATCCCCAGATCAATCATATTTCCTTCAACAGCTTTAACCTTACGTACAGGAATTATATATGATTTGTGGATCCTCATAAACCTGCTCTCCGGGAGGGATTCTTCCAGGTTCTTTCCGGAAGCCAGTGTGACGATTCTTTTTTCGCTGGTATAATAAGACACATATTCCCTTAATCCTTCAATGTATAAAATATCATCAAGACGAATTCTGTAAATTTTATGATCTGCATGAATGGAAATATATTCCTGACCTGAAACAGGGATTGCAGATTTTTGCTTCAATTTGATCAGTTCAACTGCCTTATTTACCGATTTCATGAATCGTTCAAATGAAAATGGCTTAATCAGATAATCCAGGGCATTCAGTTCATAACTTTCTATCGCATATTCAGAATAGGCAGTAGTAAATATAACAATAGGCTTAGAGCTCATAGATTTTAAAAGATCTATGCCACTAAGATCAGGCATTTGAATATCCAGAAAGATTATATCAACAGTATCCTTTTCCAAATACTCAAATACCTCCAAAGGATTTTTGACCAATCCCTTTAATTCCAGAAAGGGTACTTTCGAGATATATTGTTCGAGCAATTCCCTCGCCAACTGTTCATCATCTACAACCAGGCAACTCAATTTCATGTCAGAATATTTAATTTTACTGAAAAAAGATCATTCACTTCATTAATTTCCAGGATGTACCGCCCAGGATATATGAGCTCAAGCCTCCTTTTTACATTCTCCAGACCAATTCCTCCCTCCCTGTCCTTTTTATGATCCCTCTCAGGAATACTATTCGTCACCATAAATTCAATTCCATTCCCGGAGGTTTTTAATTCCATATTGATCCAACCTCTGGAAATATCTTCGATCTTACTATGTTTAAAGCTGTTTTCCACGAATGGAATCAGAATCAGTGGTGCGATCATAAGACCTCCCTCCGCACCGGAAAAATCAACCTTGATATTTTGAATCTTATCATCCTTCAGTTTCTGGAGGCTTATGAAATTCTCAATATATTTTATTTCCTTCTCCAGAGGTACTTTTTCCTGGGTCCCGTCATACAGGTTGTATCTTAATATGTCTGATAACTTCAGGATCATCTGAGGAGCTTCCTTTGATTGCATTACGCTCATGGCATAAATATTATTCAGTGCATTAAACAGAAAATGCGGATTGACCTGTGATTTCAGGAATTTTAATTCTGTTTGTAGGTTCTCGCTTTTTAATCTGGCCGTTTCTTTGTCTCTCACAATGGTTGAACGGGCAATTTCAATTATTGTGGAAATCAAGAATATTGAAACAGCACTACTAAGATTAAATATTGCCCTTAACTTGATCGGATTAGGAAAGCCTTCTCTCCAGCCAAAAGGAGGAGGACGCCCCGGACCTATTTCACCACGTAAATTATAATGCGCATGCAACAAGTCTGGAATATAGGCATAGTAGAAATATAGAATTATGAAGGATATCAATACAAGCCCACCATATTCCCAGTATTTCTTGCGATTAAAGAATAATGGGATCAGTAAAAATACATTAAGGTAAACCAATATGATTTGAGGGATAACCAGCACTAATACTTTTTCTAAAGCAACTTCAAAAGTATCCCTGTTGGAAAAGGCTTCTAATAAAAGAAACATGTAGGCCAGCCAGACTATGGCATGAACAAATATGACTATCCACTTTTTAACTGATCGCATCGGGTATATAAAGCTTTCTCAAATATAGCAGAAACCTGTTCTTGTATCAATTTTTTTCGACCATCGTCCAAATTACTTCAATAAACTGAGGGAATCTGTCAATTTTCGTGATCGAGAAATCAAAACTGCTGTTTCCCTTGGTTGAGGTTTTGGTGCGATTGGTTGAATAAATTATTTTTTATGGATATATAAGCCCTCATTTGATGAATAAATTAATTGAAATTATGGAAACAAATAGAAAATTTCTGACATTCACCGTTTTGATATTGGCTTTTTTATCAATATGGTCAGCGATATCCTTTTTAAATGAATTCTATCTTGGCCAATACTCTGTCAAAGCTAAAGAGGAACAGCACCTGGATGGATCTGGGCGATCGGTATTCCAGGATATAAGGTATATCCCGAATCATCACATTAAGGTGGATTTTATCCAGGGGCCGGATTTAAATCAAATAGAACTAAATGATCTGAAGTTGAGGGATATTTTGTTGCTGCATATTGGTGATTTGGAGAATCTACTTAAAAAATCCTATGTAGATAAAGATAATACAGGTCCGAAGGGGATTATTGAAATATAATTTTACGTTCAGGTATTATTCATACCCTCACGGATCATATTCCTTGTTTTCTCAATCAGTTCCGCCATGTTTTCCTTTGAATAATTATTGATATCAATAGCCGGATGTATGATGATCTTAGCTTTGCCCGGCAACAGGTTCATGGTGCCGGAAGGTAGGATCTTCCTTGTCCCGTTAATGGTTACAGGGAGGATTGGCAGGTTCAGGTCAAATGCAAACCAGAAAGCCCCTTTTTTAAAAGGCAGCATTTCTTGGGTCCTGCTTCGTGTCCCTTCCGGAAAAATCACCACTGAAGTCCCTTCTTTGATCTTAGATCTTGCTGAGTTAATGGTTTCAATAGCGGCTTTAGTGCTTGATCTGTCAATAAAGATATGACCTAAGGCCTTACTTCCAAATCCAATACCCGGGATCTTTTTGATCTCTTTTTTCATAATCCATTTAAAATCAATACCCAGACTGGCATATAATACAATTATATCGTAAGCACTCTGATGATTTACAACAATAACATAGGATTGGCCCGGAATAATATTCTCTCTTCCTTTTACTTTTACAATAACCGGTGTTAAAATACAATTCAGTTTAGCCCACATCACCCCTGACAGGAAATGGCTGATTTTCTGAGTGGTTACCAGGGAAATAACTACTGCTAGGATCCCAAAAAAAATCGAGTTGACGAGGAAAAAAGGCAGGAGAAATATCCATTTATATAACTGATAAAGGATAACGAATATTTTTTTCATCAAACTGGTTTTTTATCCTTTCAATTTTTCGTTGCGCAATATATAAAATCCGGTTTTCATTTCAAATGCCATAATTCTAATAAAGATAGTCAATTAAAAATGCACCCGATTTAAGGATCAAATCAATTCGGGATAATACTACAGAAAATCAATTGGCATTCAAGCCCTGCTTAATGTGATTGTCCAGTTCAATAATATTGGGTTCGTCAGGAAAGATGGATCTCAATAGCGGCATATATTCATTGGCTTTTGCAAATGACCCTCGTTGTACATATAGAATCACCAGGGCATAGGTAATGTCAATATCCCGTTCATCCATTCCAAGTCCTTTTATAAATGTGTTTTCTGCCTGCTTGATATCACCAGATTGCTGATAAGCCAGGCCGAGATTATAGTAGGCCCTCAGGTTATTCGGGTTGATATTGATTGTTTTCGTCAAGTAGTCGATGGCTGAATTAAGGTCACCGGTTTCAGCATACAATAATCCCAGAGAATAATATGCAGGATCATATTGAGGTTCCATCTTTATCACCAGCTTGAATAAATCGATCGCTTCCTGGTTTTTACCCTGGTTGTGATATAGATGGGCCAGGTTAATCCGGCCGACATTGAACAGTGTATCAAATTTAATGGCTTTTTTCAAGGCGGTCTCAGCAGCTTCCGGCCTTCCCTGGCGTTCGTTATACCTTGCGATCATTGCCTGGCCACCTGTAAAATCAGCACGCATATCGAGCATGGCCTTATATTCCGGCAATACTTTTAAATAATCTTTTCTCAATTCATCACTGAACTGGCTCATGGGAATATCTGTTAAAGCATCCATGGCCATGGTTCTGACTGATCGATAGGGATCTCTGAGCAGGGGTGCAAGATACTGGTATCGGATGTCTGGAGGAAAAGACTGCATTACTTCGGCCACGATATACCTTACCTGAGGGGCAGGATCACCTGCAGCATTAAAGATGGTTCGGTTGGACAGCTCGGTATCAATAAAACCCAGGTACCAAACCGCTGTTGCCCTGGCAATCGCCGGCTGGGTTTTGTCATTGATCAACCTGACCAGGTCCGGGACTGCCTCCTCTGTCCTTGTGCTTCCCAGGCATAAGACATCAGCATAGTTTTTTACCCTTTCCGGACCGTACCATTCCACCACCCAGTCACTGGCCCATTGATCCGTGCTGTCAGTATGACAACTAATACAGGCGTTCGGAACACCATATTCGGTAGACAGGTCAGGCCTGGGAACTCTGAAACTGTGATCCCTTCGATAATCGTTCACCATATAATACCGGCCATCCATATGACAATTAATACAAAGCGCTGCGTCTGTATTCATCTCATGGAAATGGTGTTCGTAAATATCGTATTTTTCAGCCTCGTGACATTGAAGGCATAATTTATTCCCTTCATATTTTAATTTAGTCGTATGTGGATTATGACAATTGGTACATTTTACATCCTGGTGATACATTTTCGTCTGTATGAAGGAACTGTAAACGTAATCCTCTTCCAGGATCTGACCGTCCGGGAAATATAGGTGATCCGCCAGGATCTCGCCCATGTAATGATCTTCAAACAATCCATCGTGATTATAGGCTTCCGTAAACTGAACCCTTCTTGAATGGCAACGGGCACATTGGTCAACCTGCTGTTCAGAAGAATCCCTCCGGGTTAAATACAAATGCTGATAAGCATCGTAAGCATCTGATTCATCATAAAGATCTGAATTAATAAAGTCGTTATGCGCTTTGGATGGACCATGACATGCCTCGCAACTGACATTAATTATGGTAAATAATGTATTAAAAGAATCCGGTTCATTGATGTAGTTCTTTCTGAGATTGGTGGAATGACAATCTGCGCATGCTGTATTCCAGTTCATACCACCACCAGTCCAGTGTATCCATTCCCTGTTTGAGATCACAAAATCAGGATACAGGTCAAACCATCTACTCGAGTCGGTGTCCCAGGCTATTCTCAGGCACTGATACCTTCCGCGAGGAAATTCAACAATATATTGTTGTAAAGGTTCTGTTCCGAAAGTATAAAGAATCTCATAATCATGGTATTCTCCATCGTCACCCTCCGTATTTACCATGAATTTTTCCCCTTCTTTATAAAACCTGGTGTAAACCCCATTTTTAAAAAAGGTAACATTATTGAAATCGCCTTTAATACTGCTGTCACTGGCGACCATCATAGATTCATCATGATGCGATCCCAGCCATTCATAATACTCTTTCTCATGGCATTCAATACAGGATTCCGTACCTGCATACTGGTTGTCCAGCAAAGCTTTTGCAACTTCCGGTTGAAATGGGTCTGCTTCAACTATCTCAGCCGGCTCGCTTCTCCTTTCACATTGCTGAAATAATAAAAATGCCTGGATGGAGATCAATAATAGTATGATCAATGTATACGATCTCTTGTTCAACCCAAAAAAATAACCCATCAGTACAAATTGATTAAAAATTAATGAATAAGCAAGGTAATTATAATGTCAGGAAATAAAAAGCTAGGCAATCCGTGAGGGATAGTTTCCCTTATCCACCAGCTCAGCTATTCCTCCCGTAACAATAGGTTTGTCCTCCCTGTAAGTAACCCCCAGCCACTGCTCATCGGTACTTAATACCTTTACTTTCAATTTCTCTGCTTTTAACATTATATCAACGAAGGTGGGAATATAAAATTCGGCTTTTGGATTACCATGATTTTCATGGATAAAAGTCTTAAAAGATTCATCCAGATCATTAAAGATATTTGGCATAAAACCCCAGAAATTCATGGATACCAGATCATCTGCGCTGAGAGGAAACAGCTCGTCCCCCTCCTCGTAGAAGATCCCACCATCTTTTCTGCCTATTTTGGTAAGTTCCTTAACATCCACCAGGTATTTGTCAGCATTTACATGACAAAGACCCCTGGAAACTGTTCCATGGTCTGATAAGGTATTATTCAGTTTGTATCCCAGGAGGAACAACTGATCCATATCCTTATTTCCGGTCAAGGCTTCTGCCACAGAGAAGAATGCACTTCTTCCATAAAAATCATCCGCATTAATAATTGCAAAGGGTGTATTAACTACATCCCTTACAGATAACATGGCATGGCCGGTACCCCATGGTTTCGTTCTGTTTATCGTATAGTTATCTTCATATTTTTTGAACTCATCCTGATACACATACTCGAACTTGATCTTTCCTTTGAACCGATCTTTATAATGATTGTCAAAAGCCTCCTGAAGTTCCTTCCGTATAATGAATACTACCTTGGTATATCCGGCATCAATTGCATCGTAAATGGAATAATCCATGATGGTTTCCCCGGAAGGTCCGATTCC
>CBDUCT010000224.1:0-6539 GCA_965365715.1 uncultured Cyclobacteriaceae bacterium
TACATTCCAGGAAGTAAATATGAAGAATTCAATTAATGGGATCCCTGTTATCTTTGGTATCGATCATATTCATGGAACCAATTATCTGGCTGAAGGTACGGTTTTCCCACATCAGATGAATATAGGGGCTACATTCAACCCTGCAATCGCCTATGATATGGGTAAATATACGGCGCTTGAAGCCGCCCCCCTGGGGCATCATTGGAATTTTGCATCGGTTCTGGGCATAGGTGTGAAAAAAAACTGGCCCAGGTTATACGAAACTTTTGGAGAGGATACCCATCTGTCTACGATTATGGGAGCGGAATATGTTACAGGGCTGCAGGAAACGTATGTTGGAAGCCACAAGATGGCGGCCTGTGCGAAACACTTCATAGGGTATTCGGTTCCGAATAGTGGATGGGACCGAACCGAAGCGGATATAAATACTCAGAAATTATATGAATTATTAACGCCACCTTTTGAAGCATCTATAAAAAGTGGTGCCTTGACTGTTATGGCCAACAGTGGTGCAATCAACGGGATACCCGTGCATGCTTCATTTCATTATCTGACAACCGTATTGAGAGACCAACTTGGGTTTGAAGGTGTTCTGATAACTGATTACCAGGATATCTATAAGCTTAATGCATTGCATTTCGTAACGGAAAATGAGAAAGAGTCAACCTATAAAGCCATTATGGCCGGTGTTGACATGGTCATGGCCCCGTGGTCCACGCAATTTAGTGACTACCTGATATCACTCGTCAAAGAAGGAAGAATACCTGAAGAAAGGATAGATCTTTCGGTTAAAAGAATACTAAGGTTAAAATGTCAGCTCGGAATCTTTAAGAATCCTTATCCATCAGAGAATTATCGCGAAACCATAAACACTGCAGAGGCGCGTAAAGCTGCCAGAGATGCTGCTGCGGAGTCTATCGTGTTAATGAAAAATGAAAACAGGCTGCTACCATTGGGGAATCCTAACCGATTAACAGTAATCGGGGCGAATGCGGATTCTAAGAGTGGATTATGTGGTGGTTGGACGTATTCCTGGCAGGGTGATGATGAAAATCTGTATCCTGACTCTATGCTTACGGTTTACGAAGCCCTGGAATTGGAGTTCGAAAACACAAGGGTCACACTTTCCGATCCCGCACACCTGAGATACTATGCAGGCATTTCAGATGCTGTTATAATAGTTACAGGTGAAAAGCCATATGCAGAGGGGTTAGGAAATATTGATAATATGTCACTTCCATCTGATGAAATAGCGTTGATTGAAACAGCCATATCAACCAAAAAGCCAGTTATCCTGGTATTGCTGGAAGGAAGACCCAGGATTATCGGTGATCTATTCGATAGATGTCATGCTGTTATTTTTGCAGGATTACCGGGTATCTATGGAGGAGAGGCAATAGCCGGGATCCTGAGCGGAAGGATAAATCCAAGTGCTAAGATGTCGATTACTTATCCTTATCAGAGCGGACATATGATATCATATAATCATGGACAAACTGTATTTATTGGATTAAATGCCCAAAATCCTGAGTTATTGAAATATACAATTGGAGAATTCGGAAGCGGGATGAGTTATACACAGTTTGAATATTCAGACCTTACACTGAGTGACTCGGTTATTTCCGTAAACGACCAGTTAGAGCTTTCTGTAAAAGTAAAAAATATAGGAAGACGTGAAGGCAAAGAGTCTGTACTGTGGTATATAGCAGATGAAGTGGGTTCCTACAGCAGACCGGTCAAACAATTAAAGCATTTTGAAAAACAATTTTTATTACCGGGAGAGATAAAAGAATATTCCTTTACCATAAATCCTGAAGATCATTTGTCATATCCGGATGAACGGGGAAAGATGATGATGGAGGTTGGATACTTTAAGATCATTGTCGGAAATCTCGAATCAAGATTTAAACTTCAAACCGACTAGAATTGCTCAGCATATTGTCCTATTGAACACATGTGTACTGAAAAGTGTTCGGTTCTGCACACTAATTGATAATTCAAATATTTTGTAAAGTGTTGACTTATAATGTGTTATAAATTATGGCACGTTGTTGGACACATGATTTATATTATCGCTGTAATTTAAAAAAATACTGCCATGAAAAAGGTTTCATATTTAATTCTGCTGATCGTAACAGTTACTTTCAACATGAGCATGGCCAGTGGTAATGAAGGAGAAGGATCTGCATTAGTAGCCGAAGTATCTACGGCTGAGTTGGAGTTTGTCAATCAGATTGACCGTCTGAATGAAATATGTTTGAATAAACTGGATAATATCGAGGAATGTCTGCCCAAGGTGATTGTTCTGGATAAGGATTGCAATATCATTGCAGCTGGAGTTAAGGCAAATTATATAATTGATCAACTCATTCCTACCAGTAATTTTCTAACAAATGTTCAGGGGACTGATTATTATTCCTTGAATTTCAGAATATCAGAACCTGTTAAGATGCTGATAACAAACAGGTGATCCAGGAATTGTGTGCACGTATATTATAAATAATTATTCGGGGTATCATTTTCATGATACATACCAAATCTCCAGGTATGGATAAGATCAATCTCCAAGATTAACCATATCCTGATGGATCAGGTCTGAATTGCATGATCCCCCGAATTCGGGTTGAAATGTAGCGTGGTGAATGTTATATTTATCGCTTAGGTGCATTCGCATGTTCTTCATAATCGTACAGGCTTCGCTTATAGGAATGTCCTTTTCAAAATCAATATGGGCCTCAAACATATATTCATGATCAGTAAGTTGCCATAAATGACCATGATGAATATTCTTTACTTCTTTGAATTCGGTAAGATCTTTAGCAATAGCTTCCAGGTCCATTCCGGGAGGTGTGAATTGCATAAGCACTTTTAAGCTCTGTACTACCAGTTTCCAACCAAAGATCATCAGATAAATCGCTATGGCAATAGATAAAATCGGATCGATAATGGTAAGATTGAAGAAATAAATCGCTAATCCCCCAAGAAGTACGGCAATTGATGAGAGCATATCCGTGAATAAATGGAGATAGGAGGATCGGATATTCATGTTCTCTTTAGCATCCTGTTTGAGGATCAATACACTCAATCCATTAGCAAGAATACTGAAAGCAGCCATAGACATGACAAGGATGGCATTAACCTCTGTATCTGAAGAATAAATAATCCTTTCTATGGATTCATATATCAAAAGTGCACCTACAATCAGCAAAACACTTGAATTGATAAAGGCGGCAATAATTTCGGCTCTTTTATAACCGAATGTCTGTTCCTTAGTTGACTTTCTTCTTGTCAATCGATTCGCAATATAACTCAGAAGGAGGGAGGAAGTATCACTGAAATTATGAAAGGCATCCGATAAAAGGGCAAGTGAATTGGCAAAAATAGCGCCGAGTATCTGGACGATTGTAATAAGAAGATTTAGAAAAATTGTGATGATCAATTTTCTGCCTCTTAAATTACTATGAGCATGGTGATTGTGATCGTGCATTTTCCTGTCCGGTATGATGCAAATGTATGATAACAAATTCATTTCTCAAATTTCCGGAACGAGGTGTTTCTGTAGCCAGGTTTTGTCTAAGGGTCATTGATCTTTGAAAGATGGTATAATATGGGCTTATCAAAAGGTGTCCAGATACTGGTACGGATACCTGCTGTTCTCAATACACTATTTGTCCATACATTACAGGTCTTGAAAAGATGGAACTTCAATGGAGATTCAAAGAAAAGATCATAATCACCATATCCCGGATGATTGACTTTTAGAAAATATCCATCTTCGTCCCTGGAAAAGGAACGGATAATGTTTTCCACCAGTATCTTATAATCAGCATAAGATAGAACAATTTTTTTTGTAAGATCATTCTCCTCAGGCCGGGGCCATAGGGTAACATGCATAACTGAAGCGCTAGGTATAAATAATGCCTTAACTGCAGTATTAAATTTCAGATCAGACCATTCCGGTGTCTTCAGGTAAAATCCCTTATCACCCCATCCAAAGGCAATATATGGGGCAAATCTCCACCCATTTCCAAAGTGCGTAGGTTCAAAAAGATCCTGCCAGTTAATAATTTCAGATTGGACAGGGAGTACAAAATCAGTGTGGACTCCATTAGATGAAACATAAAGGGTTATCCCATCCTCTGCTGACAAGAAAGAGCTGTTCACAGGGATCAGGCTTAAAAGAAAAGCCGGAATCAGAAAGAATATTATTTTAAAAAAAAAACCGGACAATAGATATCTATTTACTCTATACCTGTAAACGTTGTAATTGATCTGGTAGGTGCCTCATAGGTTATTGATCCATCTTCAACAGTATAAGTACCAATATCCTCATAAGACTCTAAATTATCAATTGACCTGACGGCCTTGAAGGATTTATACTTAGTTCCGTTCAGATCAATTTTAACTTTCCTGGCCTGCAGGTTGGTGTCGTCCGTAATATCTATTAGAAAATACAGGTTATCAGTATCATAACATGCTTCCCAGGTTGCAGAGAAACCTTCCTTGGTATTCGGATGACTTTTCTCTTTTATCATATATTCCTTTGTATTTTCCCAGTCCGTTTCAACGATTCCCGCAAAATCCAACTTTGTAGGATTATAATGGATGGAATATTCATATGAATCATATCCTGTTGAGAGTACAAAAGGACCTCCTTCTGCCCATCTGATCTCACCTGCCAGTGCATAAGCACCATCTTTTACTTTTATTTCAATATTCAGTGGTCTTCCTCCCTTGGGACTCAAGTTAATTTGTTTCAGTGGGAAGATGACTTCAAGCAGATAACCTTTTTCAGTCCTGACAGATTTTGTAGTTATATTCCTGTATTTATCTCTTTGATTTTCTTCCCTGTACAGATTATATAAAGGATCCTGGTTGCTGAAGGTATAATTCACTCCATTCAGGCTGATATCCACCGCATCAGCCCTGTAAGCTACCCAGTTGTTAACATTGACCACAATGAAAGCATCAGGATTATTGGTTTCATTTTTTGAAAATCCAAGTAATTGCACTTCCGAATCCCTGCATTCAGTATAAGCAACACCCATTCCTGGCTGTCCGGCACGGGTAAAATGCTTATAGACTTGATATCCGGGCAATACTTTGTAGGTACTGTCATCAGATACAAGAATGGCTGTATTTGGATTGGGATCATCGGTTTTCCAGTGTGTTGGCCTTTTAATCACAACCCAGGGTATATACGCATTTACCTTTGCCAGATATATGTTCATCCAGATCTGCCAGGCAAAATCAGCATCCATATTTCCCCAGCTGGCTGAAGTTACCCAGGCATGAATACCTGGTTTCTCCTCCCTGATCATATCCGTCCCAATATTGCTGGTGCCGGCAAACCATCTGTGCCCGCCTGGCATCACCCGGTAAAAATTATGTGAAGTGATAAGAGACAAGTTTTTCAATGAATTGGGATTGTCCAGGATATGTTGTGCATAGCCGCTGTAATAAAACTGGAACCATCTTGAGCATTCCCCTGGCGTTAAGCCAACATCCTCCAATCCATTATCTTTTATTATGCCAGGCATGAAGTCCAGGAAATCTGCGACTTCCTCAGGCCTCCAGTATAGATTATAATCATGTCCATGATCAAAATTTGCATAATTACCTTTTACCGGCCATCTTCTCCAGTCTTCCCCTTCGTTATGTAAGGAAATATACTTTAGGGGATATCCTTTGTTTTTGAGGTACTTCGCCCAATCGATCATGTAAAGATCAATATCTTTCTTATGATCCGGATCGATATCGCGGCCACGCAAGGTTTTTTGCTTTGTCATATAGGCCGGGGGGCTATACAGCGTAGTGATCACCGATAAGTCGCCTCCCCATTCTCTTGTTTTGGCCAGCCCCAGATCAAAAAACTCAAGCATATACTTTGTGGTTGTTTCATGATCATATTCACCTCCTTTTTCTTTCTGATGCAACGGATCCAGGAACATTTTAACTATTCCAGGTTTTAAACCCTCTGCCCCGAAGATCAATTCTATGATTTCATTTTTCTGGTTTTGGTTCAAAATACTGAAACCCCCGTATTCCTGAGGAAACTCCTCGTAATTGCTTGAATGAGCTGTCTGGGCATAATTTACTCCGAAACCATCCCATTCCCTCAGGTGGTTTCCAAAATCAATTTTTGCCTTAACTGTCCCCAGGTCTTCATACTGTCCATATGATATCATTGAGATCAGGATGTTAAGACCTGTTAATAAAAAGAACTTTGCTATTTTCTGATTTAACTTCATATTAATCTCCAAAGAAAGTTGTGACAGAGCCTTTTGGTGAATCAAAAACAATCTTACCTCCTTTCAGGGTATAATTCCCTGAAGGGCTGTAAAGTTTTGTCTCATCCTCGGTGGTCTGATAAGTGTTGAATTTTGTGCTTGAGGTGCCACTCACAGCCACAGAGACCTTTTTATCTTCCTCACTCCAGTTAACCACAATAAATGCATCTTTATTTTCTGTATTATTTGAGGAAAATGCGATCATGGCTACCTGAGAATCCATTGACATTGTCCTGGCGACCTTCATGC
>CBDUCT010000225.1:0-6538 GCA_965365715.1 uncultured Cyclobacteriaceae bacterium
TGGGTTATTTTTATCCAGCTCCCTGATGTCTCAGGATCAAACCATGATCAGAGACATTGTGATTCCCGCAACCAATGAACATGATACCATCAAATTCGGCCTAATGGTTCCGCCATCATACAAAGAGGGTGGCCGGAAGTACCCGGTGATCTATTATTTGCATGGATTGAATGGCTATTATTCGGATTGGAAGGCTCAAGAAGTGGCGGAATTTCTTACATTATATATGAAAGATGAAGTTATCATGGAATGCATTGTAGTGTTCCCGGATGGAAGGGAGGGATTCTGGTGCAACCATTACGATGAAGATCCATTGCTTGAAGATGAAATCATAAGATTCCTGATCCCATATATTGATCAAAATTACTCAACCGATATGGGAAATCGATTAATCATGGGATGGTCAGCAGGTGGTGTTGGAGCGATGTTTTTATTCTCTAAACATTCTACCTTATTTAAGGCAGTATTCTCTCTTGATGGCCCTATCGTAACATGGGAAGACTTTGTAAATTTTCAGGGAACGAGACCTGCGATTGTTAATAATTCAGAATATTATTATGAACACTGCAGTCCAAATGAATGGATAGCGAGAAACAGGAATGCAATTTTAGAAAAGAAAGATACAGCCATTTTCATTACAGCAGCTATGTTGGCCCCATTTCATCAGGATTTCCTTACAATTCTTAAAGAAGAAGAGATTCCTTTCCATTATAGAGAAATAGCATGCGATCACGAATTCAACTGTGTTTTCTCTGAGGCAAGAGATGATTTGTTGATCTTCCTTTCAAAATCTATTGAATGATTTTTGCTTAATCCCCTTCATTAAGCCTTAATATTACATAATTACAATTATCCGCATTATTTATTTGTTTTCTCTACAGGTTCCTTTAAAAAAAGGATCATATAGATTAATATCATATACCTGATATATCAATCATTTTTCTCAATTATATCTTTGCGACACGTAATTGTTATCTTAATTTGCGAGTTGGTATGGCTTGTGGCAGCCTGATCTTAATCAACGTTGTAAACAAAATTAAATAAAATGAAAAATGTATGGTTTTTGATAGTTGCGGTTTTGTTGTATTCATGTGGTCAAGAAAATAAGCCTTCCACTGGTGTGACATTTAAAATAGATTTGGAAAAAGAGTTAAAGGAAATTGAGAATTTACGTGACAGTTTTTCATTGACGCTGAAAGAAGGCAGATATGATGATATGGGGAAATGGGTAAGCTCTGATGTTAAAATTATAGGTCCCGGAGGTAATGATTGGAATAAAATGTATGATCTCGGAAAAGAACGGGGAAGGTTTCCTTATGACAGAATTATTATGAAGCCAACAGAGACATTCATCATGAATGACAGCATGGCGTATGATTGGGGTACAAGTTCTGTTTTCTATACAGATGAAGAAGGGAACATAGTAGAACTTAAAAATTCTTTCCTGGTGATCCTGAAAAAAGAAAACGGAAAATGGAAATTACATCGTGAAGTAGGTTCGTCCACTTTTCTTGATTAGAATAAAAAATAATACTATGGAAATTTTATAGCTTATACAAGCTGGATTTTTGAATAAATGAATCCAATAATCATTAACTTTATTATAGATGAATTTAAATTTAACAAGATAAACTCCATCATGAAAAATATTTCCTTTTTCCTAATTGTTCTTGGTCTATTATCCTGTGTAAATAGATCAGCTGATAATAACGATCAAAAAAATGAAGTTAACCTGGAATCACTAGTTAAAAATGAAATCGAAAAATTAGCTGGGGATTTCAGTTTTACCGAAGGACCGGCAGTAGATGCTGAAGGCAATGTTTATTTCACCGATATTCCTAATCATTTGATTCTAATTTGGACATTAGATGATCAGCTCGATACTTTCCGTGTAAACAGTGGCCGTGCTAACGGATTATATTTTGATAAAGACGAAAATTTGCTGGCTTGTGAGGGAGAGAAAGGACAGATCACATCAACAAGTCCTGATGGTGATTACAGACCAATAGCAACTGAATACAATGGTAAAGGATTCAATCAGACAAACGATTTATGGCCTGATGGAAATGGTGGTGTATACTTTACGGATCCTAAATATGGAAGTGATGAAAATGAAATTCCCCAGGATGGAATGCACGTTTATTATTTAAGTCCTGATCATAATTCGGTTATCAGGGTATGTGATGATTTTGAGAAGCCTAATGGTATACTCGGAACCCCGGACGGAAAAATACTTTATGTAACCGATGCTCAGGCAGGGAAAACTTACAGGTATGATATTCAAGAAGATGGTTCCTTGTCAAATAAAACTCTATTTGTCGAGCTTGGTTGTGATGGGATGACACTAGACAATGCTGGAAATGTATATCTGACCACCAGCGGAAAACAGGCAGTGGACATATTCTCTCCTTCCGGAGAATTGTTAGAGTCAATCCAGGTGCCCGAAAAACCATCAAATGTATGTTTTGGTGGCAAGGACAGAAATCAACTTTTTATTACTGCCCGTACTTCAATATACAGAGTAGGATTGAATGCAAAGGGTGTCGATTGATTAAGTGAGCTTTTACAATAAATAAGCCTTCCATAACTTCAAGAAATCTTTATTTTGATTGAGCAAAAAAAATGGAATAAAAAATATTTTATTCCATTGGGTCAGGATTTTTGTGTCAGTTATTGGTTCTCATTTCTATCAAAACCAAAAATACGCGGAGTGAATGTTGCATCCAATCCCATTCCAACTGCAGCTTGTTTCAGCTCTTCCGGCACATCACCACAGAATAGGAAAGGTCCTGGTTCTGCAATTTGAAGTAATGCTGGGAAATGCCCGGCTGCTGTTGTACCCAGATGCTGACCTAATGCTGCACCATCTTTGAAGAGGTCGGACACGATAAGAACATCTGCACTTTCATCGAAGTAACAGTCTACTTTCATAGCTCCCGGTTCTGTTTCTTTCATCTGCTTTTCTACTTCCCTGTAAATAGCCTTCAGTTCATCTGCTTTTCCTGGTTTTGCAGTCCATTTGTAAACTACTGTAATTTCCTGATTGTTCATTTTGATTTAATTTTTTAGTTTTTAATCATTTCGATACAAATGTATGTAAATATTATAGATCACAGGGGTGTCTTTTTCGACATTATCAAAGGTTGTTTACGACATATATTTTATCTAACTTTGCCTTTAATTCTATTAATCATGAAACATATAAGCGTTATTGTACCGTCCGGGAATAGTATTGTAGATACTATTATTGCACCTTTTAATATGTTAAGAATGGCTAATTCTCAATATAGAAAATTGAATGAACTGTCTGAAAATCCATTTAAAATAGATTTGGTAGGATTATCAAAGGATCCAATTATCTACCAGGACCTATTCAGTATACAACCAACGGCAACAATAGATGAGGTTTTAAAAACCGATTTAATTATCGTCTCCCCGATTAGCGGTGATCTGGATAAAGAAATCAATAATAATATGGAATTTGTGAAGTGGATCAGAACTCAAAGGATTGTAAATGATTCTGAGATTGCCAGTTTATGTAAGGGAGCATTCATTTTGGCTGAAACGGGATTATTGAATGGCAAATCCTGTGCTACACATTGGACAGCTCATGAACAGTTTCAGCGCAGGTATCCGGCTGTAGATTTAGTACCGGATAAAATAATTTGTGAAGACAACGGGATATACTCCAGTGGAGGTGCATACTCCATCCTTAATTTTACACTTTATTTAATAGAACGATATTTTGGTAGAGAAACAGCAATCTGGTGTTCAAAAATTTCTGAAATAGAGTTTGACAGAATCAGTCAAAGTGAGTTTATTATCTTTAGTGGACAAAAGGAACATTCAGATGAACCAATAAAAAAGGCTCAGGAGTATATTGAGAAAAACTATGATCAAAAATTGTATATAGATGAGATTGCGGAAATGGTGCATTTGAATGGCAGAAGTTTTCTAAGAAGATTTAAAAAGGCAACCACCAATACCCCGCTGGAATATATTCAGAGAGTTAAGATAGAAGCAGCAAAAAAGAAATTGGAATCCACAACCGAAACAATTCTTGAAGTAATGTATGGTATCGGATACAATGATGAAAAAGCCTTTAGAACTACTTTTAGAAAATATTCCGGGTTATCACCCAAGGAATATCGGAATAAGTATAATCGTGAAATGGCCTTTGCATAAAATTGATGAAAACACCCCTATTCGCAAGTAGAAACAAAAAGTGTATTTTTGAAGTTTCGCTATAATATCTTTTAATAACCTACGCTCGAAAGAAATGGTGAATCATATTAAATATATCCTTTGGTTTGTTATCGTATGGGGATTCCTCTCAATATCATCTCTTGTTTATTGTCAGACTACTGATCCCCTGCAAAAAAAGATCCTAGCTCCAAAAGAGATGCGGGAAGACCTGAATATATATAAACAAATTCTTGTTGAAACACATCCAGGCTTATTCAGATATCTAACAGAGTTGGAATTTTATCAAATTATGGAGGATATTCAAAGTCAAATTGAAAAACCGCTCCAGTTTTACGAATTTTACAGATTATTGGCGGGTTTAACCGCTGAAATTCGATGTGCACACACTACTCTTTTTCCCAAAAAAGATGTGCTCAACTATATAATGGAATCGTGTAACTTGTTTCCATTCTTTGTATACCCTGTTGATGATAAAATTTATGTTTTATTCAATGGGACTGAGGACACACGGATCAAGCCCGGATATGAGCTGATAAGTATTAATAAAAAAGAAATCCCGGAGATTAAAAAAATCATTAAGAGGTATGCCTTTCGTGATGGCTATGGGAATTCAGTTCTCAGACGTTTCCTAAGAGGTGGATATTTCTCCATGTATTACTATTTCTTTATTGAACAGCCACCACAATTCAATATTGTATTTAAAGATCTAGATGGGGATATCATTCAATATCAAATTGCCGGACAACCCTATAAAATTACCGAGAAAAACTATGTTGCGAATCCGGTAAATTCAGAGATGATGTCTTTTTATAATAAGAAAAACAAAAATTGGGGTTTTCAATTCCTCGATGAATTGCCTTCAACTGCATTGCTCCATCTTTACAGCTTTGGTGGGAAGGGGATAAATAATGAGGAGAAGGCCCAAAAGGCCATTCAGGATTTCCTCAATAAGGCTATGAAAAAGATAGAGCGGAAAAATGTAACCAATCTCATTGTTGACTTAAGAAGTAACAATGGTGGGTGGGATGTACAAGGCAAAGAACTTTTCAGTTACCTGATGAAATCCGATATTGCAACTGATTATTATAGAGATCAATTTGCAGTAACTCAAGACTCTGAATTTTTAAAGTATTCTGACCTGTCTCCTGAAGACCTGGAAAGGGCTGAAACATTCCTTATTCCTCAAGAGGATGGTACATTTAAATTGGATCCTGAAGGAAACATAACCCTAAAACCACAGGAACCAAAGAAAAAGAGATTTAATGGTAACCTATATATATTGGTTGATGAACAATGTGCTTCCGCCTGCGCTGAATTTGTAGCTGTAGCCAAATCCAATGAAATAGGTATCCTCGTAGGTAATGATTCAGGCGGGGCTTATGAAGGAGGCAATGGCAGTACGTTTATCAATTATCAATTACCTAATTCAGGCATATCCAGTAATACCCCATTAGTTAAGTATGAAATGGCTGTAAAACCTGCCGCAGAGATAGGTATGGGCACAATACCTGATTATACAATATTGCCAAACCTGGAAGATATTCTAAGTGGACGAGATGCCCAAAAGGAATTTGTGTATCAGCTTATAAGAGAACGGAACTAAATTCTACTATCGTGCATATTTGACTTTCATCATGATACCCGGCCATTGGACTTCCATACCGTGCACCATCTGGCCGTCGTGCAGTGGTTCTTTTCCTGTTTTAATGATGTTAATTCCCTGCTTGATAACTGAAACATCTTCGATTTTTATATCATGTACCATATATTCATAGCAAGGGCCTTCCTTATCAAATACCTTTATATCGTTAATATATATGCCATTGGCATAACAGGGGCTCCAGCTTGTCCAGTAGATCCTTGCTTCCTCAATTTTTGAAGGATCGACATTGACACTGATCTTCGATTCAAATTCATCTTCCCGGGTTACCCAGTTTTTGGGTTGGTCAAAGGGTTTACACAATTCAACTACATAATTCCTTTCAAGTTTCAGCATTTCAACAGGCTCTGTAAAATAGATCAATCCTGAATTACTCACTATCCTGGCAGAAACTTTAATTTCATCCTGATCCGGAACCCAGGAAGTATCCCAGGTAGTTTGGTAAGGATACATATATGCTGTACCAATGTGATGGATCACCCTCCCACGAAAGTAATGGTAATGCCATTGTTTATAGATACCGTCACCTTCATAGTTCAAGCCATCGTAAAATCCAATGTATTCCACCTGGCGAATGTTCAGCTTGGGATTATCCAAACCAATCAATTGATTTTCAACCAATTCCGATCTGTCATTAAGAACATTGATATTTGTTTTGAAATCAGCAATTTC
>CBDUCT010000226.1:0-6502 GCA_965365715.1 uncultured Cyclobacteriaceae bacterium
CTTTTTCTTCCATAACGCTTTCAATTTTTTTTTGCACCCAGTCAGCCCTTTTATTACCCCAACCCGTATTGACTCGATGTAAGGGCGGAGCTTCGCTAACCAGTCGTTCTATAGCGATATCAGGATTCAGTTTTTCTAAAAATTCAATTATGAAATCGATATATTCCTCCATTGAGAATAAAGAAAACATTTCTGGTGTCTTCTGGTAAATGCCGGCCAGCTTAGTATTCTTCATAATCTGAAGCTGATGAAATTTTAAAGCTTTCAGGGGCAGATATGATAATATATCTACCTGTTTGAGCATATCTTGCCGCGATTCCCCAGGTAATCCAAATAGTAGATGACCTGTAACATCCAGCCCTCTCTCAGCTGTCATACTTATAGCCCTTTTTGTATCATCAAAAGTATGCCCCCTGTTAATCCATTGAAGGGTCTCATCATAACAGGATTCAATTCCAAACTCAACAGACACGTAATAATCCCTGGATAGTTCTGCGAGATAATCCAGAACATTATCATCTATACAGTCAGGCCGGGTAGATACCACCAGACCGGAGATCTTCTCATGTTTCAAAGCCACAGAGTATATTGATCTTAGCTCCTTAAGTGGTTTGTAGGTATTTGAAAAAGATTGAAAATAGGCTGCATAAAATTTGGGGCTTTTATAGCGTTTCTCCAGGAACCCGATCCCCTTGTCTATCTGTCTCTTTATGTCTTCCACATCAACACAATAAGATGGTGTAAAGCTCTGGTTATTACAATAGATGCATCCCCCGATTCCTTTGCTTCCATCGCGGTTAGGACAGGTAAACCCGGCGTTTACGGAGACTTTCTGTATCCTGCCACCGCATTTTTCTTTGATACGATTTGCATTTGCATTAAACCGCCTTTCATCGCCCCATGGGAAACTGTTTCTATTCATAATTTATATGAGCTTTCCATAATATCTCAACCGGGTGTAATGCCTTACGACCGGTACCATCCAGGATCTGATGCCGGCAGCTTGTACCTGCGGCAGCAATGATGGACTTCTCATTAATATTTCTAATTGTAGGAAATAAAATAAGTTCTCCGATATCCATAGATATTTGATAATGCTCTTTTTCAAAGCCAAATGATCCGGCCATGCCACAACATCCCGATGGGATCTCATGGACTTTAAAATTTTCGGGGATTGATAAGATCTTTTGTGTGGATTCAGTTGATGATAAGGATTTCTGGTGACAGTGGGCATGATAATAAATATCCTTGGATTCAGAGGTAAAGTCTTCACTCCCTATGTTACCACTTTCCACAGCATGACTTAGAAACTCTTCAATAGTGTATGCGTTACCGGATAATTCCAAGGCTTTTTGTCTGACTCCTTCTGAAACAAGATCAGGATATTCATCCCTGAAACTAAGAATGGCAGAAGGTTCGATCCCAACCAATGGATTATTCTGATTGACGAGGCCCGAGAATGCATTAATATTTTCTTTAGCCAATTTCTTCGCTTTCCTGACCAGGCCTTTTGAGAGGAAGGCCCGCCCACTCTCAGGATGTGATATAACTTTTACTTCATAACCCAGGTGCGCTAAAAGTGATATCGTGGAAATACCAAGATCAACATCAGTATAATCAGTGAATTCATCTACAAACAGGTATACTGATCCTCTCTGATTTTCAGGATCAGGAAGCAACCGGTTAGGATTCTTTTTAATCCACTTTCTGAGACTCTGTTTATTTAGTCTTGGGAAAGACCTTTTTATTGCAAAACCGGAAACCTTTTTAAATAGGGAACTGAAAATGTTGTTGGTAACAAAGAAGTTATAAATGCCAGAAATATGTATCCCGATTGCATTGATCCTGTTGATGTGGCCAATCAACCAGGACCTCAGAGGAATGCCATTCGAGTCATAGTAGTTTTGAAGAAATTCTGCTTTTAACCTGGCCATATCCACGTTTGAAGGGCATTCTGATTTACATCCCTTACACGAAAGACAAAGGTCAAGCACCTCTTTAATTTCTGTATGATCAAAAGGATTCTTTTTGGGTGAATGTGTCAGATACTCCCTTAAAATATTAGCTCTGGCTCTTGTCGTGTCATATTCATTTCTGGTTGCCATATAACTCGGACACATTGTACCACCCGACAGGACCGTCTTCCTGCAATCACCAGATCCATTGCACATTTCAGCAGCTCTAAGAATTCCCCGGGTTTTGCTAAAGTCAAAATATGTATTGACCTTTCTGGTTTTCCGGTCAGCCTCATACCGTAGGAATGTATTCATGGATGGGGTGCGTACGATCTTGCCGGGATTAAAAATATTATCCGGATCCCAGCTGAATTTGATCTTTTCAAGGAGTGTGTAATTTTTCTCTCCTATCATAAACGGGATAAACTCTCCTCTCAGTCTACCATCACCATGTTCCCCACTCAGGGATCCACCGTATTTCTTGACCAAGCTGGCAACTTCACTGAGAACGGTTTTGAATAATTGTTGACCTTCTGATGTCTTTAGATCTATAATTGGCCTGAGATGAAGCTCTCCGGACCCGGCATGAGCATAATGGACGCAATAAAGATTATACTTTTTTAGATTATCATTAAATTCCCGGATATATGCCGGTAAATCGTTTACATCCACAGCAGTATCCTCGACCACGGGAACAGGTTTCGCGTCCCCGGGTATGTTGGCAAGAAGACCGAGACCAGCTTTTCTCAGGGACCAGATCTTACCAACATCACTTCCTTTCAATACCGGGTAATGATAACCGTAGTTATTGTCTTTAAGCTCTGCGATTAATTTTTTAACGGTCTTATCGAGATCATCCGGATTATCCTTGGCTATCTCAACAATCAACAGGGCCTTGGGATCTCCCTGGATAAAGAAACGGTTTTTTCGTTGGCCAATATTTTCCTTGGTACATTCAAGAATATAATGATCGATCAATTCACTGGCATAGGGATGATATTTTAATGCTATAAGGTTTGCTTCCAGTGATTCATAAAGGGATTCAAAATGAATGCAGATCAAAGCGTTATGCCTGGGAGGTAATGGATCAATATCCAGTTTAATTTCTGTAATGAAGCCAAGGGTACCTTCTGAACCGGCTACCAGTTTGCACATATTGAATTTTTCTCCTTTGCCGGAACACGGTTCCGTATGCATCAGAAGGACCCTAGCATATCCCGTATTTCTCCGGGTTACAGTAGGTTTCGGAAAACCGGATGTTATTTCCTTTTGATTTTCCTTGTCAGACAAAATATCATTTATAGTTGTATAAATATTCTGCTCAAGTTTAGAGGAGCAGGTTATGCCTGAAACTTTGTCTTTAAATTCTTTCAGGGATAGTTCCTTAAATTCAACTTCTTCCCCATCAGCCAGGATCATTTTAAGAGATATCAGGTGCTCACGGGTACTTTTATATACCACTGAATTGGATCCGCATGAATTATTACCGACCATTCCACCGATCATAGCCCGGTTAGCTGTAGATGTTTCGGGGCCAAAGAACAAACCATATTTTTTCAGATAGACATTGAGATCATCCCTTATTACTCCGGGTTCTACCCTTACCCATCTTTCCTTTTCGTTGAATTCCAGTATTTTGTTCATGTGTTTGGATACATCAACTACAATACCTGGTCCGACCACCTGTCCGGCCAGAGAAGTGCCGGCAGCACGGGGTATGAGTGAGGTCTTGTGGTCACGTGCAAACCTGATAATCTTTATCAAATCGGATTTATCTCTTGGAATAGCAACTGCGGACGGGATTTCACGATAGGCTGAGGCATCGGTAGCATATAATGCTTTCAGTTTATCATCTGTAAAAACATCCCCCTGAATTGATTTGTTAAGATCAGTAAATAATTCTTTCTTCACCACAAGAATAAAAAATTTATTTCCCTGGTTCAAATATACGATAAAGGGGATTAGCTTGCCCTTGGCCTATCCTAAATATTTCTTCCACCAGGATTGGAAAACGATCAATGCCCAGATATGTGCATGGGTATCCCCGGGATTCGATGAATATAATCTTTTCTTTAGTTTCCTGATACTTCCCGAATCAAAAATGCCCTGCTCTTCGATAAAATGATCTTCCAGCAGGTCTCTTTGTATCAGGTTTTTAAGGTCTTTCCTGAACCAGTTCAGCAGGGGAACTTCAAATCCATGCTTTGGCCTTTGATGTAATTTCCCCGGAAGCAGGTCTTTTAATATCTTCCTGAGAATAATTTTCTGATCATTTTGATTGATCTTAAATTTTTCAGGCATTGTGATTGCGAATTCAACCAGGTTATGGTCCAGGAAAGGAACCCGTACTTCAAGTCCATTGGCCATACTCATTAAATCCACTTTATATAACATATCATTTGGCAATACCAAGCGCGTATCTGCCATCAGGATCTTATTTATGGAATCATCATATTTAAGTGGAGAGGTCATCAGGTGTTTGAATTCATTTATTTTCTGACCATTGTATTCACTTAAGAAATCTGCTGTAAAGTAGGACAAAGCTTTTTGTTCAGTGAGGAAAGAAGCCCACAACCAATATCGCTCATCCTGAGGGAGTTTCAAACCACGGGCGAACCGGTCAAGTTGTCTGATCCGGTTATAGATGAAATTATCCCTTGATTTAGGCATTGACTTCCAGAGCGGTTGCAGAACCTTTATCAACTGATTCGACAAACCTCTGTTTTGTGCTTTTATAAATGCCATATGTTTATTATACCCGGAAAATATCTCATCGGCTCCATCACCGGACAATGCGACAGTCACATTTTCCTTAGTTAATTTGCTTAGTAAATAAACTGGTATTGCTGATGAATCGGCAAATGGTTCATCAAAATGATCAAGGATCTTCGGGAGATGATGTAGGAGGTCGTCATTTGTAACATCAAAAACTTTATGATCTGTAGCAAAATGCTTAGCTACCTGTAGGGCATATTTCTTTTCATCAAAAAACTTTGAGTTTTTATACCCTATAGAAAAAGTCCGGAGATTTTCCTGGTGCCTGGATGCAAGGGCAGTTATGATCGATGAATCTATTCCCCCGCTAAGAAAAACCCCCAGTGGGACATCTGATACCAGTCTTTTTTTTACTGAATCTTCAAGTTTCTCGAGGAGTATTTCCTTTAACGAATCTCTATTTAGCAAAGTCGGATCGAGGACCTCTTTTTCCAGCTCATAATATTTCGATATATCTGTTTCTTTATTCCTGATCCTCATAGCATGACCGGGCAGTAATTTAGAAACACCTTTCAGGATGGACAGCGGGGCTGGAATATAATTGAGTTGAAGGTACATTACCAGGCTTTCCGTGTGGATCGATTTCGGTATTCCATAAGCCAGGATCGAACGCATTTCAGAAGCAAAAAGGAATTTATCTTCATCCTGGTAATAGTAGATTGGCTTTATGCCGAACCTGTCCCGGGCAATAAATAATTCATTTTCGGATTTATCGTAGATTCCAAATGCAAAAAATCCATTCAGCATCTGAAGGCATTTTTCGCCATAAATGATATATGCGTTCAATAAGACCTCGGTATCAGATTCCGATCTGAATTTTACATGGTGCCTTTCTTCAAGGATCTTTCTTATTTCAAGGTAATTGTATATCTCACCATTAAACACCAGCGTATATCGACCCGTTGGATCTTTCATCGGCTGATTACCTCTTGGGCTGGTATCAATAACTGATAGTCGGCGGTGTCCCAGTCCGATCCTGTCATCGATGAAGGTGCCTTGAGTGTCAGGGCCCCGATGTTCCAAAACATCAACAGCCCTTTGGAGATTGATCAAATGAAACCTGCCAGCTTCATTAAAAGCATATATGCCAGTGATACCGCACATTGATTATTCCAGACATTAATATTCAAGGCCAATTTTACGTATTATTTAAAAATTTTGTGCATAATTGAGTCTTAAACCTATGAAGAAGTTTTCAGGTCATAGTATTTGGCTCCTTCTGGCTTTGTTCATATTCAGCTGTTCTTCATCGAAAAAAGCCAGAACTCAGAAAATTGATCGGATCATTCTGGAAGCTAGATCCTATACAGGCACACCCTACCGGTACGGAGGGATGAACCGTACAGGCATGGATTGCTCCGGTTTGCTGGTGAGATCGTTTGAATCTGCCGGAGAAAGCATACCAAGAACCTCTAAGGAGCAATCAAAATATGGGAAGGCGGTTGGGAAGCATGAACTTCAGCAAGGCGACCTGGTATTCTTTTCAAACAAAAAATGGAAAAGAAAAATTACCCATGTCGGACTGGTAACAGAGGTAAAAGGAAAGGGATCAGTAACATTTATACATGCATCCACTAAGCTAGGTGTTGTGGAGACTGAGTTTTATGTAGATTACTACCAGAAGTTATTTGTTAAAGCACGTCGTCCTAAGTTTTAAATCTCCCGAATTTGAAATATATTTGCACGGGTGTTGTTTGGGGCATTAGCTCAGCTGGCTAGAGCACCACGCTGGCAGCGTGGGGGTCAACGGTTCGAATCCGTTATGCTCCACA
>CBDUCT010000227.1:0-6368 GCA_965365715.1 uncultured Cyclobacteriaceae bacterium
CGGCTTTTATGGTACCGTCAAGTTTCAGGAATATTATCCTGCACCAAAGGAACCGGGTTGGAAGCGAGCTTTATTATATGCGGAAGCCATTAGAGGAGCCTACATTGGGGCAACATCATATTATGTTTCCGGCGTCATGGCTGCCGTTGAAGACGACGTAAGGCAGGAAGATGCCCTGGCCGGGGAAGTTGTTGACGAAATAGGCAATGCATATGGCGAATTGGGTGACCAGGCATCCGGCTATGCAGTTCAGGCTTTTAAAATGGCAAATGCCAGGTTCAAGGCGACGCAAAGCGGAAGGGATTTTATGTTCATCATGTCAAAGCAACCAAATGGAATAGAATTGCTGAAGGTCAGCAAGACCAGCGGCAAAGTAGATGGCAGGATAAGTCTTGGTAAAGACAGGGAGCCCATTTATGCAGTCGATGATATCACCGGGCAGGTATATTACCGCTCGGATGATAACAAGATGACATCTTATAAGGCGAACTAAGAAAGGTGTATACCTCCCGCTTCGGTGGGAATGGGATCATTTTTGTGTTATAAACATGTATCTCGAGCCCGGATTTTCGAATCCGGGCTTTTTTCGTGGATTGTATTCTAAATATATGGATTAGAATTGATCATTAGAGGTAGTTTCCCGGATCACTGTTTTGAAGATGAAATGAAGTATACTCATAATTAACTTCTTTAATTTCTATGACCAGGGTGTTTTCAGTCAATAATCGGATAACTATTTTTTGACTCATCCATTCCGATGGTGCTTTTGAAGCCGCAACAGATTCAAGATTAAGAAGTGTTTTCCCTTCTGTTTCACTGATGTTCCATTTAAATAAGCTTATCCCATTTCCAGAACAACTTATTGAAAACGATTTATCGGTATTGAATGTCAGGATCTCTGACTTTTCACATTCGTTCCACTTATGAACGGGGATGCTGGCATTATCGAAGTCGTAAATGTCAACAAGCCTCCATTGTTTAATAAGGTTGTCAGTCAATAATACTTCGACATTATTTTCGCCATCTGGTTCATATGGATATGGTTCAATGGCCTCGGAGCCATCATCATCGCAGGAGGAGGATCCCAGGGAGATAACAAGTGCTGTTACACACATGCTTAAGATTTTAGTGGTGGTTTTCATTGTTTTTTAAGATAAAGTTTCCCTTAAAACCATAGGATCATAAATCATGCCATAGTTTTCGTCATGGGTATCTTCTTCAATCAGCAAATATTTTGCAAATGACGATTTGCAGTTTATTTGAAATTTATTCAGTTTGTATTAAAATTGAGAACTTTTCTTGAGACATTAGTAAAAGCTTGTAATGTAATACATAATAGAATCTATTCATTGATCAACAGGAACATCCTAATGAACAATTGGTTTGCATTTTTATTCTGTTTTGGAAATTTTCGCCAATTGAGTATGTAGTAAATAAAGACTATTTATAGTATATTAGAAAATTAATGAAAGAACCTGATGTAAATAGTTTTGACTCTGCGGTCATGCTGGAATCCATGGCTGAGAGCGTATTGATCACTGATACTAAGCTCAAGTATCCCGGGCCTCATATTATATATGTAAATGCTGCCTTTGAGAAGATGACCGGCTGGAACAGAAATGAGATCCTCGGGAAAAGTCCCAGAATTCTGCAAGGGCCGGATACTGATTATACAATCTTCAATGATATGCAGGATAAACTTGAGGCAGGTAAGGTCTGGAGTGGTAAAACCTTAAATTATCGAAAAGACGGATCAGAGTTTTACATGCAATGGTCCATCGTCCCGGTTAAAGATGATCAGGGGGAAATAAGACAATACCTGGCTGTCCAGAAGGATGTTACTCATTTTGTGTATACTGAAAAAAAGCTGCAGGAATCCATGGAGGCTGAAAAGCTAAGGCTAATAGAAATTGAAAAGGCAAACAAAAAGCTGAATAAATTAGTAGCACAACAAAAAAGGACACTGGACCTCTTTAAGAGATATGTTCCTGAACCGGTTGTCAAAAAGGCCCTGAAACAAGACGATGAAGAGATCAAGAATGGAGAATTATTGGATGCGGCCCTGCTATTCTGTGATATCCGTAGTTTTACACCCATAGCTGAAAGGCTTGCCCCTAACCAGGTGGTTCATATGCTCAATACCTATTATTCCATTATGTCGGAAGTGATCAAAAAGCATAATGGAGTTATCAATCAATTTGTAGGGGATGAAATATTTGTTTCCTTTGGTGCGCCCGTACCAATACCGGATCCAGAGGTCTCTTCCGTAAAATGTGCATTGGAAATGATCGATAAGCTTGCCGAGATCAGCTGGAATCTGGACCATATCCTTACTGAAGATATGGCTATAGGCGTCGGGATCCATTATGGATCTGTTGTGGCTGGAAACCTTGGATCCGACGACAGACTTTCTTACTCCATAACAGGTGATGCTGTCAATGCGGCAAAGCGAATTGAATCAATGACCAAAAAAATAAAGAATGCCATATTGATCAGCGAACCGATATACCAAAAAACAAAGGACTTGATCTTAACGAAACGTTGGGGCAGGGTTAGGATCAAAGGTAAGAGAGAAAAAATCAGGATCTATCAAGTCCGAGAACTACTTAATTCCCAACAGTAATTCAGACCTATAGCATATATAATAAATCTATAATTCCAATTTCCTGTTAATATCTCCGGCATAAATCCTTGTAATAGTTTCTTATTCTTGAGTGATCTCAAACATATATTCTCCCGACGTTATCCGCATTTTTACTAAACCAGTCCCTTTATCAAGAATTTCTATTTCATCTATCTGATCAATTTCTTCATCAGCAATTCTAATGTTTGATATGGGCTCAGGGAAAGTAAGTTCTGCCGAGGTATTTTCCGGTACGAATAATTCGTAATCGATCTTTCCTTCTTCTTTCTTCCAATGTGTCTTTATCCAGCCAAAAGCTGTTTTGTGCCCGGATTTAAGATAAGTCAATTCTTCAGGGAACTGAGGATTGAGTTTGATGACCTTAAAACCTGGTCCATCCACCGCTGGATTGATGCCCGCCAGGCCATAATAAAGATAATCACCGATACTTCCAAACATGATATGGTTCCGGGATTGGGATCCATCCCAGTTCTGCCACATGGTAGAGGCACCCTGTTCTATCCAGTACCCGAAAGAAGGAAAATCTTTCTGATCAGTCATCTTGTATAATATATCTTTCCTGTCATACTCCATCAGCACATCGATCATTTTGCTTAAACCTACCACCCCACAATCAAAATGGTAATCGTGACGTTCAATTTCCAGAAGTAAGTTCTCAAAAACAGTTTTTTTCAATTGATCCGGCACCATTCCACAGGCCAGCGCCAGTGCCATCTGGGTTTGACCCCCATTGTTATATATGTTTTTGCTAACATCAAAGTATTTTTCATGGAATGAATCTGCAATCTTGACCCGAAGCTGACGATATTTGTTAATATCCTCTTTAAGCCCAAGAACGCCTGCTATTTCTTTCATGATACCTGCAAACCATCCGAAATAGGCACTGGATATATAAGCACCTTCCGTATGTGTAATAATGGATTTATGATCGTCAATGCCAAAATGAAGGAGATAGTTCTCAGAAATATTTTCCAGGTGTGACATATATTTAGACATCAAAGGATAATAGGTTTTTAAGATCTCAATGTTTCCTGTATGAATATAGAGTGTCCAGGGTATAACGATGGCAGATCCTTCCCAATGGGGACCGTAGCCATAGGGTCTTATATCCGGATCCTTACCATGCTCATATCCCCATCCGCTGGTAGGAATAATACCAGGAAGGTCCCCATTTGGCCTTTGTTCATCCACGTGGTCATCCATCCATTTCAGATAGGCTGTAACAGCATCATAATTGAACAGGCCGGTACTGACAACCAGTTGTCCGTCTCCAGTCCAGGCCATTTTCTCCCGGTGTGGACAATCTTCCGGATAACCGTGAAAGTTTCCCAGATAGGACCATTTAATATTCTCATGTATCTTGTTGAACAGAGGATTTGAACATTCAAAATACCCTGCCTCCTCGAAGTCTGTATGGATCATGTATGCTTCGATATCTTCGGGCTTCAGTTTTCCTGAAATTCCGGTTACTTCTAGATATTGAAATCCGAAATAGACAAATCTTGGTTCATATTCCTGGTTTTCAGAACCATCTGAAATATATCTGGTAGTTTGTGTTTCCCCGGTAAAAATGAACCTTTGCAACTCCTTGTTGTCAAGATTTCCATCTTCATATATACGCTCACCGTACCTGAGTACGATTTCTTTACCCTCTTCCTCATTTAACCAGATCCTTGCCCAACCGGATAGGTTCTGACCAAAATCTACAAGAAATACGCCTTCTTCGGGGTTCATTGATCGATACGGGATGAAGGGTCTTGACCTTTCGAATTGGCGGCATAACTTGTCGGGATAAAATCCCTTTGGGGCCATGATCCAGGATTACCGGGTTCCAGTCGGAATCGTCATAACCGGGTTTACACCAACCTTTTAAATTTTTCCGGGCATCATATATTTCCCCATTCCTGATCTGATCGAAAATAATTGGACCTGTGGTAAACTTCCATGATTCATCTGACTTAATGATCATCTTTTTCCCGTTATCGTATTCAATCTCTATCTCACATAAAAAAGCAGGGGACCCTCGCCATGGGGCTGTGTCGAAATCCCATGCTGATTCGGTATCCACATTATAAAAACCATTACCCAAAATACTGCCAGCTACGTTCCTGCCGGATATCAGCAAATTTTTCACGTCAAAGACAAGAAATTTAATCCTTTTATCATAGCGTGTAAAAACAGGATCGAGTACATGGTCACCAACTTTTGAACCATTCAGGTAAAATTCAAAATATCCAACCCCGGTTACCTTTGCCCTGGCTGATTTAATGGAACCCGTTATCTCAAAATCCTTGCGGAAAATAGGTGCTGCGGTCGTTGAATCATATTGACCGGAATAGTTTGCAGCCGAGATCCAGCTAGCTGTCCAGGGACTCTCCTCGAATTTCGTGATATTTTGTTTGTCAGATGCACAGGAAAATAACAGGATGAGCAATATGACGGGGTATATTGATCGCATGATAAAAAAAGTATTAAGCTAAGATCCCGGTAGAATAAACATGCCGGTGTACTAAAAATCGTTATTCAATTATTAAATAAATATACACAAAAAAATCCCACGATTAACGGTGGATTTTTGTATATTGAATAAATCAGTTTGGTTACACCTGCACCATTCCCACCACTTAGATGAGCTACACTGTTATTTTATCTTTTCATGTTAATAGTATGTAGTGTTATAAGATATTTATTTAAGTAACTGCCACACTTTATGATACCCCTTTTATTGGGACGCAGTTCTTGTCAATAGGTATTTGCATATAGTCTGGAACGGCCGTTCACGGCATACAAGAAGCAGGCCTCATTATGCATGGTGGTATCAGCCCTCAGGGGTGGATTGAAAATTACCGGTTCAAGGACTGTTTTCTGAGGGATCCCGAAATGTTGGTGTTTTAACATCATAACCTCTATAATAACCTAATAACTTTTTAAAAAGCTTAATTAATCAATTCATCTGAGATGTATGTATTTACTTTTTGTTTTTCTAAGATTAATGCCTAACTTGAAAGATTGTAGATGGGAAAGGATTACATAAACAAGCACTATTCGGTCTTTTCTATCTGATATCGAAATTACATAATAATAATACACAAAAACCAAAATTACAACCATGAAAAACTACGATGCAACACTTGATATCTATCAAGTAGATGATCAATCCCTGGACAATCTCCAGGCAGTGTTCGGTGGATCCCTCGTCTCTGACAAAGATTCCAATTTTGAGGAAGTCCGTCAAGTCTGGAACAAGATGATTGACAAAAAACCTGGATTAATAGCTCAATGTACCGGAGTTAGTGATGTTATTCAGGCTGTGAACTTTGCCCGTGAAAACAACCTGATTGTATCCGTCAGGGGAGCCGGCCATAACGTAGCCGGGAATGCCCTTATCGATGATGGCCTTGTGATAGACCTTTCAAACATGAGAACTGTTATGGTAGATCCGAAAACTAAAACTGCTGTTGTGCAGGGAGGCGCCAACTGGGGAGATGTCGACCGGGAAACCCAGGCCTTCGGATTGGCATGTGCCGGTGGAGTGGTATCTGATACGGGTGTTGGAGGACTAACCCTGGGGGGCGGCTTAAGCTGGTTCAGACGAAAAGCCGGTATGAGTATTGATAACCTGATCGGCGCTGATGTCGTCCTTGCCAACGGTTCTTATGTTCATGCTTCTGATTCGGAGAACCAGGATCTTTTCTGGGCCCTTAGAGGCGGAGGAGGAAACTTC
>CBDUCT010000228.1:0-6359 GCA_965365715.1 uncultured Cyclobacteriaceae bacterium
CCCTCTTTCCCTCGGGGCCAAGGAAGGATTGGCATTAATAAATGGAACCCAATTTATGGGGGCTTACACTGTGGAAATTTTGGACAGGTTCTTCATTTGTCTTGAAGCTGCTGATATTATCTCTGCCATGACCATCGAAGGATTGCTGGGATCAGCAAAACCCTTTGAAGGGAAATTGCATGAGCTCAGGCCATACAGGGGGAGTCAGCATGTGGCTTACAGATTAAGAAATCTATTAAAAAATTCCGAAATGGTGGCTTCACATGCACAATGCGGACGGGTTCAGGATCCTTATTCCATCCGTTGCATTCCTCAGGTGCATGGAGCTTCCCGGGATACCTGGCTGCATTTGAAGGAGCAGGCCGATATAGAATTAAACTCGGTTACAGATAATCCGGTAATTTTTGATAAGGACACGACCATAAGCGGGGGTAATTTCCATGGGCAACCTCTAGCACTACCACTCGATTATTGTGGTATCGCGGCCAGCGAGCTTGGGAATATCTCGGACAGACGCACTTTTCTTTTACTGAAGGGCGGCGAAGCCGGATTACCTCAGCTGTTGATGAAAAATACCGGGATTAATTCGGGATTCATGATGCCGCAATATACATCAGCAGCCCTGGTCAGTGAAAATAAATCCTTGTCATTTCCTGCAAGTGTTGACAGCATTCCAACTTCTCTTGGCCAGGAAGACCATGTTAGCATGGGATCAATCAGTGCCAGAAAAACTTACCAGGTCATTCTCAACCTGGAATATATCCTGGGAGTTGAGTTACTATGTGCTGCACAGGCCTTTGATTACCGGAAACCAATGAAATCCAGTAATATTCTGGAGGCTTGCCATAATTTGGTCAGAGCAAAGATAGATCATGCGGAAGAGGATAGGATTTTTGCCAATGATATAAAAGTGGCTCATGATATTATTACATCAAAGCGATTAATTGAGTTAACTTACCAAGTTGCTCAAAAGGAAAAAATTAACTTGAAAGGACCCTATTATGACTTATTCGGAATTCGTTGAAACATATGCCAGACACCCTGATTACAAAGCGCCAACCGGAAGTGTGCTGAATGCAAAATCCTGGCAAACCGAAGCACCGCTGAGAATGCTCCTTAATAATCTGGATAGGGAGGTAGCTGAGGATCCAGAGCATCTTATAGTGTATGGTGGAACAGGGCAGGCCGCCAGGAACAAAGCATCGGTACTGAAAATAATCGAGATTTTGCTGGAACTGGAAGAAGACCAAAGCTTACTGGTGCAGTCCGGTAAGCCTGTGGGGATAATTCCAACGCATGAAAAGGCACCAAGGGTTTTGATTGCCAACAGCAATCTGGTGCCTGAGTGGGCAAACTGGGATCATTTCAACCTTTTAAAAGAGAAAGATCTCATGATGTATGGGCAGATGACTGCCGGTAGCTGGATCTACATTGGTTCACAGGGAATTCTTCAGGGAACTTATGAGACCTTTGCTGCCTGTGGGGAGAAATATTTCAATGGTGATCTTAAACATAAATTACTCGTTTCGGGAGGATTGGGCGGTATGGGAGGAGCCCAACCCCTGGCTGCTACCATTGCCGGGGCTACCTTTTTAGGGGCTGATGTTAATCCGGCAAGAATTCAAAAAAGACTGCAAACCCGGTATATCGACAAAATGACGTACTCTTATGATGAGGCAAGGGATTGGGCACTGGAAGCAAGGGAAAAGGGTGAGCCAGTTTCAATTGGCCTTGTTTCGGATATCGGTGATCTCTTGGAAAAATTGTTGAAAGATGAAATTATCCCCGATGTTCTTACTGATCAAACGTCTGCCCATGATCCTTTAAATGGGTATATCCCCAATGGTTATTCCCTGGAGGAAGCTAAGGAATTGAGAAAAAGAAATCCGGTTCTATATAAAAAGAAATCATTGAAGAGTATGGCCAGACATGTTGGTTACATGCTCGAAATGCAATCTCTGGGCAGTATTACTTTTGACTATGGGAATAACCTGAGAGAATTTGCAAAACAGGGCGGCGAAGCTGATGCTTTCAATTTCAAGGGTTTTGTTCCGGAATTTATAAGGCCCCAGTTCTGTGAGGGTAAAGGGCCTTTTCGATGGGTGGCTCTGTCGGGGGAACCCAATGATATTTATGAAACAGACAGGGCTCTCATCAAACATTTTCCTGATAATAAGAAAATGATCAATTGGATACAGCAAGCAAGGGAAAAAGTCGCATTTCAGGGACTACCCAGCAGGATTTGCTGGCTGGGAATGGGCGAAAGAGAAAAAGCCGGACTGATCTTTAATCAACTTGTGAAGGATGGAAAGTTGAAAGCGCCTGTGGTTATTGGCCGGGACCACCTGGATTGTGGATCTGTGGCATCTCCCTACAGGGAAACAGAAGGTATGAAAGACGGGAGTGATGCAGTTTCTGACTGGCCGCTATTGAATCTATTGGCCAATGCGAGCAGTGGAGCTACGTGGGTATCATTCCATCATGGTGGAGGCGTAGGAATGGGTTACTCTCAACATGCCGGTATGGTTCTGCTTGTGGATGGATCTGAAAATTCTGAGAAAAATATAAAAAGGGTATTAAAAAATGACCCAGCCCTTGGGGTGATCCGGCATGCAGATGCCGGATATGAAAGAGCGGAGGAAGTGGCATTGAAGTTCTCACTAAAAATATAATATGAAAAAACTGACTGGTCCTTTTAAACAGATAATTACCATGGACCAACTTGAAAGAAAAGGTCCAATACCCGATTCTACTTTGAAAATCATAGGAAACGGGGGAGTAATTGTTGAGGATGGATTGATCAGGGAGGTCGGTGATTTTGAGAAACTTCATAAAGAATATAAAGTTCCGGTAGAAGAGATTTTTACATCTTCTGTCTTAACTCCCGGTTTTATCGATGCCCATACACACATATGTTATGCCGGATCAAGGGCAAAAGATTATGCTCAGGAAATCCAGGGGATAACATATGAGGAAATTCTGGCCAGGGGAGGAGGGATCTACAGCACTGTCGAAAAAACCAGGCAATCGGATTTTGACACGCTTAAAAACGAAACTTTCAAACGGGTTGACCGGCATTTTAATTCAGGTATTACCACCATAGAAATTAAAAGTGGATACGGATTATCCCTGGTAGATGAAATAAAAATGCTTGATGTTATTAACTCCATCAATGAGACCTCCAATCCTGACCTTATACCAACTTGCCTTGCGGCTCATGTAAGGCCAATGGAATTTAATGACAATGAGACATATCTTGACTATATAATAACCGACATTTTACCCTTAATCATGGAAAGGGATCTCTCACGAAGGGTGGATATATTTATTGAGGAAAATGCTTTTCTGCCCAGGGAGTCTCAAAAGTTCCTGGAAAAGGCCCAGGCCCTGGGCTTTGCAGCCACAGTGCATGCAGATCAGTTTTCCAGGGGAGGTGCCAAGGTGGCAGCTACTGTTGGTGCTGTAAGTGCCGATCACCTGGAAAGCAGTCATGATGAGGATATCAAAGCTTTGGTTAATAAAAATGTTACAGCTGTAGTACTCCCAGGAGCCAGTTTGGGATTGGCGATGAATTTTGCTCCGGCAAGGAAGATACTTGATGGAGGAGCTTGTCTTGTAATTGCTTCAGACTGGAATCCCGGCTCCGCACCTATGGGAGATCTTTTAACGCAATCTGCTTTATTGTCAAATTTCGAGAAATTGACTTTTACAGAAACTATTGCAGGAATTACCTTCCGGGCGGCATCTGCCCTGGGACTAGATGACCGGGGGATACTGCACCGGGGGAAATTAGCTGATATGATATCATTCCCAACAGATGATCACCGGGAGATACTTTACAATCAGGGGATGCTTCAGCCAGATATGATTTGGAAAAATGGAAATTTAATTACTAAAAAATCTCAATAACCATCATGAAAAGACAATTAATCGAATGCGTTCCAAATTTCAGTGAAGGAAGGGATAAAAATAAAATCAAACAGATAACGGACTCCATAGCAAAAATTAAAGGAGTAAAACTGCTGAATATCGATGCCGGTAAAGCGACCAACCGGACAGTAGTCACTTTTATAGGGGATCCTGAATCGGTAATAGAAGCAGCATTCAGAGGGATAAAAAAAGCAAGTGAGATCATAGATATGCGTTTGCATCAGGGGGAGCATCCTCGGATGGGTGCAACAGATGTCTGCCCCCTGGTCCCTATTTCCAATATTAGCATGGAAGAAGTCGTTGAATACGCTCATGCATTAGGGTACAGGGTAGGTGCAGAACTGGGCATTCCCGGATACTATTATGAATATGCAGCCAAAAAACCCGAAAGACGCAATTTGGCCTATTGTCGTTCTGGTGAATATGAGGGTTTAAAAAAGAAGCTGATTGAACCTGAATGGGAACCGGATTTCGGGGCCGCTCAATTTAATGCAAAAACCGGGGCAACAGCTATTGGAGCAAGGGATTTCCTGATTGCCTATAATATTAATCTGAACACTACATCTACCCGCCGTGCCAATGCCATAGCTTTCGATATCCGCGAAAAAGGCAGGATAAAAAGAACAGGTGATGCACTGACCGGGGAAATAGTGAAGAATAAGAAGGGTGATCCAGTATATATACCAGGTTCTTTGAAGCATGTAAAAGGTATCGGGTGGTATATCGAAGAGTACGGAATAGCACAATTGTCATTGAACCTTACAAATATCATCGAAACACCCATACATATCGCTTTCGATGAAGCATGCAAATGTGCTGAGAAGCGTGGAATAAGAGTAACAGGATCAGAACTTATAGGACTGGTCCCCCTGGATTCCATGCTGGATGCGGGCAGATATTTTTTAAAAAAACAGAAAAGGTCATTGGGGATACCTGAACATGAAATAATTAGAATTGCCATAAAATCATTAGGTCTTGATGATCTTGCCCCATTCGATCCGGAGGAAAGAATTATTGAATATATGCTCGATGGGAAAGATGTCCATAATCTGGTATCAAAAAACCTGAGAGATTTTTCAGAACTTACTGCATCTGAATCGCCGGCACCCGGAGGCGGAAGTGTTTCAGCTTATGTGGGTGCTTTGGGTACTGCCTTAGGTACAATGGTAGCGAATCTATCAGCTCATAAACGGGGATGGGATCATAAATGGGAAGAGTATTCTAAACACGCTGAAAAAGGTCAGGACTTGCTTAACAAACTGCTTTCGCTCGTTGATGAAGACACAAAAGCTTTTGATGCTATTATTCAGGCTATGAGATTACCCAAAACCACCGAACAGGATCAGGAAAACAGGAAAATAGCTATTGAGAAGGCCACAAAGAATGCCATTGAGGTACCATACAGAATTTTAAAGCTTTCCTATAGTTCAATGAATATTTTGAAGCAGATGGCCAATAAGGGCTTGAGCAGTTCCATTTCAGATGTTGGTGTGGGTGCTGCTTGCGCAAGGACTGCCGTTCTGGGTGCCTATTTAAATGTAAAAATCAATTGTAAAGACCTTGATGATAAAAAGTATACTGATAAAATCTTAACAGACAGCAAAAAAGTGAAGGACCAGGCTCTCAAGAAAGAAACACAAATCCTTAAAATTGTTAAAACAAAAATAGAAGGGAAATAATCAGAATAATACGGAATTCAACTGACAAATTTAATAAATAGCATATATTGAGAAATAAAATTTGAATTATGTAAATTCAAAGATTTAATAAACAGGATATTATTTTTAATGATTGACATAAATAAATTTGATGACATACGCCCTTATGAAGATCATGAGGTGGGCGCCCTGGTGGAGAAAGTATTAAACCTGAGTTTTTACAATACCTTAATAAGACGGTTTTTCCCTGGAAAGGATCCGGATAAGCTAAAATTGGCCTTCCTTCGAATAAACAGCATATATGACTTTCAGGTAAAAGTTATCTATCCCATTTTAAAGAAGCTTATTAATGACACTTCCACTGGTTTAACGTATTCTGGTTTTGATAAATTAAAAAAGGGAATACCTAATCTTTTTATTTCAAATCATCATGATATTATTCTGGATCCATCTGTTTTGAATATGTTATTATATGAGAATGGGTTTAATACAACCAAAGTTGCTATTGGCGATAATTTATTGCGTAAGGAATGGATCCGGGACCTGGCCAGATTGAATAAGAGTTTTATTGTTCACAGGTCGCCTTCCGGGAAAGAGGCATATTATTATTCCCAACGTTTGTCGAATTATATCAAAAAAACAATAATTGATAATAAGGAATCCGTCTGGATCGCCCAGCGGGAAGGACGTGCTAAAGATGGCAATGACATAACTCAGGTCAGTCTTCTGAAAATGCTGGCCTATGGCGGGGAGGAATCCAGGTTCGAATAT
>CBDUCT010000229.1:0-6300 GCA_965365715.1 uncultured Cyclobacteriaceae bacterium
ATCGGTTCCATCGTCATATCCTTTTACTCTTATTTTTTGAACAAAAAGCATTTTTCCATTATCAATAGCTTGAATGGCATCAAATACTTCCACTGAAGTGAATTCGGGTATTTCCACATCTCTCACTCTCGAAATCTCTATGGTCTCTTCCACCGTTTCCTCCCAGGTATTGGTTGTCGTTTCAGTTTTTGAAGTTGTATAGGTATAGCCAGCAGAAACTTCGAGTGATGCCGTGGCAGATTGACCAAATAAACTCACTTCAGTTTCTACACCAGCCGTTACGTCTACACGGGCTTCGTGACTAGAGTATAATTCAAGACTTTCTTCCGTACCTACGGTGTATGATTTAGTCTGAGATTCTGATTTTCCTACGGTTTCCGTAAGCACAGCAGGGCTGCAATTCTTCAAAATGGATTTGTAGGCAAAATCCAGTTTGGCAGGAGGTAAAATGGGCTCATTGAATTCAGTGCCCCTGTCTTCCACTGACCAGGTAATATTGGCTGCCACCATTCGAACGGGTAAGTAGTTATCGGCCGAACTGGCATAAGATACCTGGGTGTCATAACTGGTAATCCGCTTTCCTAAGGGATTTCCACTAAGTGGTTTGATTCTAATCAGGCCATTCTCATCTCTTTTTACTATGAATTTATAATAGTCTACATTTATATTTGCCGGATTTGTTTCATAGTATGAATAAAAATTCCCTGGGCCAGACATCCTTAGATAGAATAGATTCCCTGAATTATTTAATTCCATTTTTATGTGATATAAAGTGTCATTGATGGCTTCAAAATAAAAAGAATATTCATCAGACTGAGTCTGGTCAAATGGCTTCAGGGTTATTGCATCAATTCCTGGCTCAAAAGCATTGTCTAACCGGATCCTGAAAAGCTTATTACTTGCATCCGGATCATCGGTGATCGCCTGAAGAAAATAGGGTGTGTTCTCATCAATCACTAATTCCGGATATATCATAGGCAGATCTGTTTCGATTTTCAGGGGTGTATTTGAGTTGTCAACTTTTACCTCATCATTATATGTGGCTAAAATCTCAGATACATTATCCAGTATTTGAATACTGGCAGCGATACCATCAGAAAGTTGATCCTTAAGCGCATCAGTCAATTCCTCAGATGATAATCTTAATGTTGCTACACTGGTGTTCGGATCAACCGGAATGCTCTGCGAATAGGAAGAAAAACTACCCGAGAAAGCCACCTCAGCTGTAGCAGGCTGATATCCTTTCTTTGCGATTGGCCTGGTATCTATGACAAGTCCCAGGGTACCGTCATCAACCAGGATATTGGTACTTGGAAGTTCAGGATCAACAATTGGGTCTACTGATTGATCCTTATTACAACTTACAAAGACTGTGATGAACAAGAGTAAAAAAACGCATTTAATAATAGTTTTCATGATAATAAATTTTGGTTCCAACTTTATTTTTAAAATTTAATTTTGATGACACCAAAAAACGCTATACAGCAAGTACTATCATAATTTTAAGGGTGGACAAAAGGTGGACAAATTCAAAATACCTACAAAATGACAAGGTATTTTCGGGTTGTCGAAAAGTGGTAAAAAGTAGTAAAATCATCCTTGAAAATCATAAGGCCCTGCTATAAAGTGTAATACAAGGGCATTATGTACTCTGTGTGGCCATGGAATTGTTAAACCTTTACCGAGGGAATACCCACCCCTATTGGTGAAATTTCATTTTACATGTTGGACATACTAAATCCGTTTGTTCCTTTTTCAAATGAATTCCATCAATTTCATTCACTACAAAATCCTGGATAAAAGCATAATGTGCTGAGTGATTATTCACGTCTATCTGCTTGTCGACATGCATTTCACGTATTTTATTATCGTATTCCTGCTCACCCCAGCAATTTGGGCAGAACCCTTCCGGAGTTTTCCCTTTGGTTTCTTCTACCGGCCTTTTAAAAAAATCAATCAGTTTTTCAATCATCATTCCAATATATTTTAGTTCAAAATTGGTCCAAGACACTTAATTATTAATCATTGATTAATCAATTCACAAGGTAATCCTAATCCTATAAATGTAGGCATTTTGGATCATCTGATTTTCGGTTTAGATATCTTTGAAAATTAATTAATTATGCCCCTTCCGCAACTTCAGTAATCACTATACCATTATCTGGAAGTAAAGCCAACCCTCTATTTAAAACAAAAAATACCTGGAAAAGGTATTGGTGCAGGGATCTGAATTTTGTATTGGCACCCGGGACTTAAACGCAACCAGTCAAAACAGCCAGAGGATTTTAAGTCCTGTGTATTCTTTTCCGGATTTTACTTCAAACTTTTAACTTACATCTTAATTATTCGATTTAAATGGAAAATTTAGCTAATTTAATTTTTGCACCTATTCTAATAGAAACCTTCAAGAATTGTTCGTGTTTTCATTGATCGTGGAATTACCATGAATGCATATTTAAAGATTAAGGATTATTCAAATTTCCTACAGATTTCGGTAATAACTTAAAGACAAAAGATATCAATATGAAGTCCACTCAATCTCATCACCAGTTGATCAGCCCTGTTATAATGCACAGGATTGTGTTTTTCGGATTTGCTTTCATTCTTTCAATAGGATGCCTTGAGGCACAGAATAACTCTGACTGGCCTAATTTTCATGGAGAAGACCGTTTAAACAAATCGTCAGAAAAAGGGCTTTTAAAGGAATGGCCTGAAGAAGGTCCGGAAATGATCTGGATAATATCAGGCCTTGGGGAAGGTTACAGTTCCTTATCCATTGCTGAAGGACTTATATTTACGGCCGGTATGATCGATGGAAAAACATATGTATTTGCCTTTGATCTTAATGGAAAATTGGTCTGGAAGAAACCAAATGGTCAATCATGGGAAACCACACGATCATGGGCCAGAGGATATTCCGGTTCCAGAAGTACGCCTACATATGATGATGGGGTAGTTTATCATCTTGGCGAATTAGGACAGCTGACTGCCTATGATTGTACATCAGGAAATGAGATCTGGAGCAAGGATTTGCACAGGCAATTTGAGGCGGACATCCCTGAATACGGATATTCTGAATCCGTTTTCATCGAGGGGGATCACTTATATTGCTGTCCGGCTGGTAAAAAAGGATATATCGTCTGTTTGGACAAAAATAATGGGGAACTCATTTGGACAAATACCGATGTGCCAGGAACAGTAGGATTCAGCTCATTAATTCTATTCAACCACGGTGAATACCGGCAAATAGCCGGATTGAGTTCTAATTGCGTTTTTGGAGTGGATTCAAAAACAGGGAAATTACTCTGGAAGGTAAACTTTGAAAACAGCCGCTCGAATAACGTGGCAGATCCTATATATTATGATGGATATATTTTTGCGTCGAGTGGGTATGGAAAGGGATGTATTTTGATAAAACTCAATACCTCGGGAAGTAATATTACTCCGAAAATAGTCTGGCAAACGGACCTTATGGATAATCACCACGGAGGTGTTATACTGCATAACGGATACCTATATGGTTCAGGCCATGAAGCCAGAGGGTGGTTTTGCCTGGAATTCATGACAGGTAAGCAAATGTGGAAATCGGAAGGGAAAGGAGCCCTTACCTATGCGGATGATATGTTGTATTGCCTCGATGAGCGTGGAAAAATGACTCTGGTTTCTGCCTCGCCAGACAAATACGTGGCAACAGGCACACTCAGCGTTCCAAGTGGAGGAAAAGGAATGCATTGGGCACATCCGGTTGTATGTGATGGAAAACTATATATCCGCCACACGGATAAGTTGTTTGCTTATGATATAAAAGGGAAATAAGTAAATTCATGCCCGGGATTTCTCCTCACTTCTACTACACATAAACAAAAACCCATGCAACACTTACTGTCGCAGCAATCTATATTTTGTATTGGCACCCCAGTACCGACTACAACTTCATTAATCCTGGAGAGGAAAAGATATTAGTACATAAAGATTATGATCTTTTCACCTTGTAACCAGGATTCGGGGCTATAGATCTTGCCGTTTTATACCAACTTAAATGACTTTTGCCTGATAAACCCAATCAATTCCAATTGACATTTGTATTTTTCTTTTTCTGTGTCAATTAGGTTAAATGTAATGAATCTTTTATCACTAATTATTATAACATCATCGAATTCAATTATACCTTGATTCCAAAAGCATCATTTAATGATTGGAATGATAGAAGATATTTTCATAAATTGATTGATATACATTTTATCCCCAAAAAGAATGAGATATTGTCAGATTTTTTTACTTCTATTTTGTATTTTTCTAATATCATGTCAAATCAATCCGGAAAAACATACTATGGAGAATCAAAATAAATCCGGCGGCATTGTTTTTATCCGAACCGCCAACCTTGACACACTAAAAAATTTCTACATTGACCGTGTTGGCTGTACACTCTGGTTAGACCAGGGGGGATGTGCGATATTCCGGCATGGAAACATGCTTCTTGGATTCTGCCAGGCTGATGAACCCGAAACCGAAGGCGTTTATACATTCTTTTATACGAAAAAGAACCAGGTGGATGTGATGTATGAGAAATTCAAGGAGCTGGCAGATGGCCCCCCAAGCGATAATCCTAAATACCTCATTTACCATTTCTATGCTACCGATCCCGAAGGGAGAAGCATTGAGTTTCAGTATTTTCAGAATGAGATAAAAGATTTTTAGAACCATTTATAACATTCATTTAACACCCGGTTAAATTTTATTAAAAACAGGAATATCTTAGATTTATAGAAAGGTCTGACCAGGTTGATTGACTTTAAAGCATTATTTTTTGTAAGAGCACAGAATTAAAAAAGATAACAACTTTTAAATCTATTCAAAATGAAAAATCTTCTTGTTAATAAATCATCAAACAGGCGTGAATTCATTAAACATGCTGGCATGGGAGTAGGTGCAGGACTTTTAGGGCTGCAACACATTGCCTGTACTAATAGCAGGAAAGATACGGAAAACACTATCCAGGGATTTGATGAAACGGAAGAAAGAGTGACCACGAAGAAGTGGGAACCTGTTTCGGACCGTAAAATACGTGTTGGCATCGTTGGTTATGGGGTTTGTAAATTTGGCGCAGACTTTGGTTTCCAGGATCACCCAAATGTTGAAGTCGTTGCGGTGAGTGACCTTTTCCCCGATCGTTGTGCTCAACTGGCTCAGGAAACCAGGTGCAATAAAACATATCCATCCCTGGAAGAACTGGTTAAAGATGACAATATCGAGGCTGTGTTTCTTGCGACCGATGCCCCAAGCCATGCAAGGCATGCCATTGAAGTTATGAAACATGGAAAACATGTAGCTTCTGCTGTTCCAGCTGTATTCGGATCATTAGAAGATGCTGAATTGCTATTCACGGAAGTGAAAAAAAGCGGCCAAAAGTATATGATGTTCGAGACTTCCGTGTTCCGTGCCAACCTGTATGCCATGAGACAGATATACAAGGCTGGCGTTTTTGGAAAGATCCTTTACACGGAGGGGGAATACTGGCATTATTCAAAGGAGGGAATTCCATCATACAATAATTGGCGTCATGGAATGCCCCCGCAGTGGTATCCTACCCATTCGGATGCGTACTATGTGGGAATGACGGATGGGAGTTTTACCGAAGTATCCTGTCTTGGTATACCGAGTGCAATGGAACGATATAAAGATAATCAGTACGGTAATCCCTTCGCTACAGAAATCTCATACTACCGTACAAGTGATGGCGGAACAGCAAGAATGGGACGAAGCAGCGATACGCCGGGCAAGGGTTATGGTCATGAGATCGGCAGGACAAGAGGGACAAAAGGTTCGTTTTATGATAAGTATGAGGGATTTGAGGAAAATCTTCCGGACATAAGCCGACCCCCTCTTCCTCCGAACGTTCCCGCAGGAGGACACGGTGGTTCTCATGGACTTCTTACCGATGAATTTATTACGGCCATACTTAAAGACCGCAAACCATTAGTTGATATAGCTACCGCATTGAATATGACAGTTGGTGGTATTGTTGCTCATCAATCGGCAATGAAAGGCGGTGAGTGGATGAAAATACCGCAGTTCAAATTGTAAAGTACATAAGAACCTGTTTGCCCGGATCAATAGGTGGGATTATTTGACATTGAATGAAGCCACTCCATTTATTGGTCATATTTTATCGGAAAATCTGTCCACCAAAAACAAAAAATCCCCACAACATGATCTGCTGAAGGGATTGATATCTTGTATTGGTACCCGGAGTGGGACTTGAACCCACACGGCCTTAACGGCCACAGGATTTTAAGT
>CBDUCT010000230.1:0-6284 GCA_965365715.1 uncultured Cyclobacteriaceae bacterium
GTTGCGATCATTTCATAGAGGTCCTGGTCGACCTGATCGATCTCGTCACGAAGTTCTTCAAGGTGAGACAGGAATTCCTTGTTCTTTGAAGTTGGATTCCTGAAGGTCACTGCTTCAAGGAGTTGTCCTAATTTTTCAGGAGTGATCTGCTGTTTAGCGTCACTCCATGCGTTAGCAGGGTCACGGTGTGTTTCGATCATCAAACCATCGTAGTCAAGGTCTGTGGCCTTCTGGGAAATTTCGAGTATCATCCTGCTGTCACCGGCAATATGACTGGGATCACAGATAAGGGGTATCTCAGTAAAAGTCTTTTTCAATTCAATCGGAATGGTCCATTGCGGGGTATTACGGAACCTGGTTTTTTGAATGGAAGAAAAGCCTCTGTGTATGGCACCGATCTTTGAGACTCCTGCCTGATGAAACCTTTCTATTGCACCTATCCATAAAGATAGTTCAGGATTGATCGGATTTTTAATAAATACGGGGACGTCGACGCCCTTCAGAGCATTTGCTATTTCCTGTACCGTAAAAGGATTTACCGTTGACCGTGCACCGATCCAGAGAATATCGACACCATGGTACAGGGATTCTTCAACATGATGCGGATTTGCAACCTCCACAGCAAATTGAACATCTATTTCGTCTTTTATGTCACGTATCCATTTTAATGCATTCACCCCAATACCCTCAAAGTTGTTCGGACGTGTTCTAGGTTTCCAGACACCGGCCCGGATGATATTGATTCCGAGATCGTGAATGGCCAGAGATGTTTCCCTTAGTTGCTCCCTCGTTTCCGCACTGCAAGGACCAGCCATGATAAGCGGTCGCTTCCATTGTCCTCCCCAACTTTTCAATCCTTTAATTTCCATCTATTTTTATTTAAATATTCCTAAAATCTTGTTTCTTTGTTGTGTTTGTGATCTTTATATATTTAACCTGTTATATTTTTTAAAATGATCAACAATAATGAAATTTCTTTTGATGATACTTTAATAGCATTTTCTTCTAAATCAGACAAAGATCTCAAAAGAAGTTACGCTCTTTTTGCCGTAATGGACAAGAATCTAATTGTAAAATTAGGTACATTTTTCGTAAATGCAGCCCTCAAATTTAAATTACCAGTAAAAAAACTTATTAAAAACAACTTATTTGATCATTTCTGCGGTGGTGAATCTATCCGGGATAGTGAAAAAACCGTAATGGAACTGGCTGAATATAATATAGGTACCATACTGGATTACGCAGTAGAAGGGGAAAATACAGAATTGGCTTTTGATCATACAGCCGAAGAGATTATCCGTACGATTCACCGGGCAAAAGATGATCCTAATATTCCATTCTGTGTTTTTAAACCTACCGGTATGGCATCTATCGATCTACTTGAAAAAGTACAATTAGGTCAGTCATTGAGCCCTTCTGAACAAACTGAATTTGAAAACATCAGGAAGCGATGGGACAGGGTATGCGGTGAATCCTATAATAACGGGGTCAAAATATTCATTGACAGTGAAGACAGCTACATTCAGGATCCGATCGACGAGCTTACCTACGAATTGATGGAGAAATATAATAAGAAAGAAACAATTGTTTGGAATACCTATCAGCTATACCGGGTGGGCATGCTCGACAACATTGAAAAAGCCTTGCAGCGAGCCAAAGAGGGAAAGTATTATTTTGGGGCTAAACTGGTTAGAGGTGCTTATATGGAGAAGGAACGGGAACGGGCAACTGAGAAAGGGTATGATGACCCGATTCAGCCGGATAAACCCAGTACAGATCAATCTTATGATGATGCCCTCCGGTTTTGTATTGAAAATAAAGACCTGGTGTCAGTCTGCTCGGGATCTCATAATGAAAACAGCAATTATCTTTTAACAGAACTGATGGAAGCAGCCGGAATGAAAAATGATGATGACAGGGTATATTTCGCCCAGTTGTACGGCATGAGCGATCATATATCATTTAACCTGGCTAAGGCAGGTTACAACGTGGTCAAATATGTCCCCTACGGACCGGTTGAGTCGGTCGTGCCATATTTAATGCGCAGGGCCGAAGAAAATACTTCAATAGCCGGACAAAGCAGCAGGGAATTTTTATTGATCAAAAAAGAAATAAAGCGAAGGAAATCGCTATCCAGACAGCATTAATCAAAATATAATAATGAATCGAATTATAACTCTTTTTATCAGTGTGTCTTTTATAGTTTCATGTGACAGCCAAAAGGAATGGGTTTCGATATTCAATGGCCAGGACCTGTCCGGCTGGGTGGTGAAAGCCAAACCCGAAGACCAGGGTAAGAATTTCTGGTTTGTGGGTGATGGTTATATTGAAGCAAACAGTATTGGCCGGGGCGATCATGATTATATTTGGCTCTACACTGAAAAAGAGTACGATGACTTTGAGATCAAGTATAAATTCCAGGCGTTTAGAAACAGCCCGGGCAACAGTGGCATACAGGTCAGGAGCAGGTATAACGAAAAGACCCATTGGCTGAACGGACCTCAGATAGATATACATCCTCCCGGTTATTGGCGTTCCGGCATGATGTGGGATGAAACCAGGGGTAATCAGAGATGGATATTTCCTGATATCCCTGATGGAGAATGGGTGGATTCAACAATGGCCATTGCCAATCATAAATTTTATTTTGAAGATGACAATAAGTGGAATGATATGCGTGTGAAAGCCACTGGTACAAGAATTGAAGCCTGGTTGAATGGAAGCAAGATTACAGATTTTGAAGGAGCCGGAATTCTTGATAATGCCTTACATAAGAAACTGAATGTCGGAGAAAAAGGACATATTGCATTGCAAATCCATTCCGGTGATGAGCTCAAGATCAGATTCAAAGACCTTTACGTCAAAGAAACTTCCAAGTAGTAACTTAATTATCCGGAAATGAAATATACGCTTTTAGTATTCCTCGGGATATTTCTTATCTCATCCTGTGCAAAAAAGGAAACCCAGCCCAATTTTATTATTTTTTATTCCGATGAACTGGATCCGGAATATCTTTCCCTGTATGGTGACTCTTTTCAGACACCGAATATTGACAGGTTAGGTCAAGAGGGAATTAAGTTTACTAATGCCTATGTCGCAGCACCTATGTGTACCCCAAGCCGCTTCGCGCTATTAAGCGGTAAATACCCGGGCCGGTGTGTTCATAAAGATTTTCTTAAAGCCTATCCTAAGGAGGAACCTTATGTTATTGCCTGGAATACATACTTGGAGGGCTCTTTGCCAACGATAGCCAGCGTGCTTTCGAAGAATGGTTATTTTACAGGAATGGCAGGTAAGTGGCATATAGGCAAATTACCGGGAAGTGTGGATATACCCGATCTGGATAAAGATGCTGACCTCGATGATCCGGATGTGAACGCAAAGCTTGGAGAATATCAGCGTATAGTTAGTGAGCAGGTTAAAAAAGATGCAGGTTTTGATTACGCCTCCAGTGTTCTATGGGGAAACTTTGATAATTTTCCAATACTAAGTCTCAGAAAACATAATTTCCCATGGATCACTAAAGGGGCTATTTCTTTCCTCGAAGAAGCCAGTACAAAGGATCAACCTTTTTTCCTGTATGTTGCAAGTACCGCGGTACATGGTCCCGGGCATGCCGAAGCCTTTAATAAAGATCTCAGGTATACACTTGAAGGGAAAATTGATGATTTATTGAAATATCAACTACCGGCTGATTCAATGAGGGAAGCAATTAATGCACAGGAGCCAGCGTTAAGGCATAAGTATGCTGGTATGGCATGTTTGGATCATCATATTAATCTCGTTACCGGCAAACTGGTTGAACTGGGTCTTGATGAGAACACAATTGTTATATTTATGGCCGACCATAATGTTGAACCGGGCAAGGCTACCTGTTATGAAAAAGGATTAAAAGTGCCTATGATATTAAAATTTCCCCAAGGCCAATTCAGTGGGACCACAAATGATAAGCTTGTCAGCAATGTGGATATTTTCCCTACCATTCTTGAATCGGCCAATATCCCGATCCCGGACGGATTATTATTGGATGGGATCAGTATACTGCCGGGAATACGATCCAAAAATATTCACACGCGTCCCTATGTATTTGCTGAATCAGGGCTGGCGAGGTCAGTAAATGATGGTACATGGAAGTATGTAAGTTTCCGATATCCTGAAAAAGACCTGGCCAGAATGATAAATAACGAAATTGACTATGCCCCGAATTATTTAAATATGGAAAAGCAGGCACATTCTTCTATCGCTATGGAAAAATTTCCGGCGTATTTTGATGCTGATCAATTATATAACCTGAAGGAAGATCCCTTTGAACTCAACAACCTGGCCTATGATCCATCTTTCAAGGAAGAATTATCCAGGCTCCAGAATGTACTGGCGGATCATGTGGCTACTTGTAATCAGGCCTATCCCGTGGCGGATACCAGTTTTATGAGAACCGGAAAATATAAAGAGCTGGCAGAGAAATCGAAATCCTATGGCACGGATTATATTCCCTGGTTAAGACGGGATCATGGAAGTATTCAATGGCCACCAGTCAAGTAATGCATTGGGATAGTTTAAACATCTCTTCTGACAGGTTTTTCTTGTATGTAGTTTTTTATAACGCTTTATATTTATAAATTGTAATACACGTTTTATTAATTTAACTAAAGATCGTTTTTCTTTCCTTTTATTTTGGACGATAGATCCAATGATATCGAAAGCCTGTCAAGGAAACTGAACATTCTTATCAGCAAACAGGATGTGCTTTCCAGGGAGATTGAAGAAATTAGATCCGCCCTGGATAAATACCGGGAAGAGGATACAGCAATTGAAGCAGATGCCGGATCGACCGAAAAGAAAAAACCAGACTTAACCGAGTCCCATATTCCGGAAAAAGACAACCAGGTTCATAAGCCTGATTTCCCCGAAAAACAGATCCATGGAAAAGAAGAGGAGACGCTTAAAACAGGTCTGACCGGGAAGCGGGCCCCCGAAAAAGGAGAACAGGCCCTAAAGACCGATCATGAGGAAAGTCAATCCTTAGAGAAAGAAGAATCTTTACAGACTAGTGATATATCCTCCCCTGGAAGATCTGAAACCAGGCCATCCGTTTTCACTATCCCGGAATCTGTCAGATCGAACCTGGAAGACTTCATCGGGACCAACCTTTTTAATAAGATCGGGATATTGATACTGATCATCGGGATAAGCATCGGGACGAAGTTTGCCATTGACAGGGACCTTATAAGCCCCATGGTGCGGTTGATACTGGGGTATGCCTTGGGTGGCGCATTGTTGTTTTTTGCTTACCGTCTCAAGCAGAAATATCATAATTTCAGTGCCGTCCTGATCAGCGGCTCGATGGCTATTATTTATTTTATGACCTTTGCAGGGATCATATACCTAAAGATTCTTGGTGTAAATACAGCCTTCACCATCATGGTGATAGTTACAGTCTTTACCGTTTACCAGGCCCTCAGATATGATCGCGAGGTAATAGCAATAATAGGGCTGGTGGGTGCCTATGCGATCCCTTTCTTAATTGGAGATGATCCTGAAGGCTATATCTTCCTGTTTTATTATATGGCCATAATCAATGCCGGTATTTTAATTATTTCTATAAAGAGATACTGGAAACTTCTTTTCTACATTGCCTTTATCGCCACCTGGATGATCTATCTATCCTGGTGGGCGAATACGGATTTCGCTGACCTTCGACCTTTCAGATATTCAATAATATTCAGTGGAATTTTCTTCCTGCTTTTCTATGCTTCTTTTCTCCTTAATAAAGTCATCAACAAGATCGATTTTTCATTTGAGGATGTTATGCTGATCCTCTCAAATGCTTTGATCTTCTATGGCTTATCCTATGTGAATTTCGAAATTGAAGTCTGGAGGGCCAATCTCGGCATGTTTACCCTGATCAATGCCAGCATACATATCCTGGTCTGGCTGATCATTTATTACTGGAGAGATGGGGACAAGAAGTTGCTCAGGCTGATAGCTGGCTTAGCGATTGCGTTCATTACAATTACCATTCCAATACAATATGACGGCTATTGGGTCACCATTTTATGGTTCACAGAGGCGCTGGCCTTATTTACTGCCGGCCGCCCCTCGCACAGGCTGAGGCCCAGCATTGGTGGACCGAAATCGATCTGCTCGCAGCGCCGGATACGCGAGCGCTGGCAGACAAGGAATTTGCCTGGTCTGAGGTCAGGCGAAACGTGAACCAGCAAACGGTCGACTGGAAACGGCAGACGGAAGACGAACTGCTCGCCGTCCAGAGCATCAATCGGGAT
>CBDUCT010000231.1:0-6279 GCA_965365715.1 uncultured Cyclobacteriaceae bacterium
AGGGACACAAAATTAGTCAAACTTTTTAAATAGACAAAATATTAAAAAATATAAGACTATTTTTACCAGGATAATTGAAAAATAATTGACCAGTTTGATCATATTATTAAATCATTAATCTTTTTTTTACGTATTTGGATAATAAAAGTGATTTTATGTGGTAATATAATAGTAGGATAATTTTATTTGATGAAGGCTAGCGTAGTATATTTAGTTTTAACGTTTATCTCAATACAGGTTTTTGGACAGTTCACAGCACGGGAATACTATAAATTTGGCAAGAGTAAATTTGATGATGGCAAGTATTTCGAGGCTGTAGATTTTCTGGATAATGCCATAAAGCTTGATCCAGGGTATGAAAATGCGATATTTATCAGGGCAGAATCTTTTCTGGCTTTGGAAAAATATAGCCTAGCAATCGATGATTATACGAGAGTCATTAATACCCGCAAAAATTATGACTCTTATACAGCTCAATATTTTTTGAAAAGAGCAGTCGCAAAAATGGAGCTTAAAAACTACCGAGGTGCATATGAGGATTTTTCAGTGGCATTCAAACTTATACCTGAATATGCCGATGGCCACTACGAGTATTCCCGTTTTAAGTATCTCACTCTGAAAGATAAATCAGAAGCTATCAGGGAAATCAACAAAGCGATAGAACTGGATAATCAGGTTGGAAAATATTATGCCAGAAGGGCAGAATACAAGGCACATATTTCGAAATATGACTATGAGGGAAATAAATACCTTAAAGAAGCAGTTTCTGACCTCAATACTGCCATTAGCCTGGATGGGGATAATGTGGATTTCCGTCAATTAAGGAGTGACTATAACAAGGAACTTGGAGAACCTGCTGAAGCGATTGAAGATTATGATGTGATGATTAAAATAAACCCTGACCGGGTGGAAGCTTATACTGAACGGGGTTTGATTGAAATGCAAAATGACCAGTACAAAGAAGCCATTGACGACTTTTCCAAATCTATTGAACTTCAACCGAACAAGGAATATAACTATCGTTACAGGGGATTATGCAAACATAATATTCTGGATTTTGGTGGCGCATATAATGATTATACAAAATCAATTCAACTCCTGCAGGAAGAGTTAAAAACAACGGATGATTCTATTAAACTAAAAAAGATCCTGGCTGATACATATATTAAAAGAGGTGCTGCCGCAACATCTCTGGGAAATACTTTTAATTCATGTTCTGATTTCCGTACGGCTTATGAACTGGGATCAAAAATAGGGCTTAACTATTTGAGAAAATATTGCGGCATCTGATCATTATGAATATATTTTTTCAAATTGCCGGTAAATCCAAAATCATTAATAAAAAATAAAATAAATAAATCACCTGAACCAAATAATGCATATTTTTAGCCATTATTTGGCAATTTGTGAATTAGTGCTCAGGCTTTGTTATTAATGATGACCAGTAGTAAATACATATTGATTTTCTTTCTTTTTCTCTGTTTATCACTGTTTCTTATGCCTGCCGCCGGTATACTTGCACAAAGTGCCAATATTCCGCTTAATCGTGATTATTACCATTTGCTAGACAGGCTCGCGATTAAATCAGGCACGTTGTCGAAATATTATCAATCCGCTTTAAAGCCATATCGAAGGGATGCAGTAGCAGAGTTCGTGGATGAACTAAAAGCAGACAGCCTTGGATATAATAGAATTGACAAGTTCAATATAGATTATATTAAAAATGACAACTGGTCTTTTGTTGATTCTTCGGATTCTGACAGCCGTAAACCCTTTCTGAAAATTTTCTATCGTAAGAAACCGGATTTTGTATCAGTTCTGACCAAGGATTTTGAGCTTCACCTAAATCCCGTAATCCACTGGAGTGCCGGTGGTGACAGTAATTTCGACAGAATGCTGTATACCAATACCCGTGGTTTTGAGGCAAGTGGTTTGATCGCGAAAAAAATTGGTTATTATACTTATGTTACAACTACGAACGCTATTTATCCGAATTATATCCAATCTTGGACAGATCGAAACGGCGTAGTTCCCTATGAGGGATTCTGGAAAGCTTATGATACTGATGGTGTAGATTTTTACACTGCCAGGGGATATATTTCCTTTAATATTATAAAACAGATCAACGTTCAATTTGGCTATGATAAATTATTCCTGGGTGATGGTATTCGATCAATGGCATTATCAGATTTCTCAAATAACTATTTGTTTTTAAAGTTTGATGTCAAGGTCTGGAAATTATACTACCGACTTGTATTTGCCCAGCATTATGCTGACGCTTACAGTGCCCCGGGAACCGGCTCGTTATCCGGCCCTTACCCACGAAAATACTTTGCTCATCATCATATATCCTTTGATATAGGGAAGAAGTTAAATCTGGGATTTTTTGAGAATGTATCTATGGGTGATTCTACCAACAGTTCTTTTGATCTTAATTATTTAAATCCGGCAATTTTTTACAGGGCTGCGGAACACCAGTCAGGAAGTGAGAATAATGTTGTGGTTGGTTTTGATGGCAAATGGAATTTTCTCAGGAGATTTCAACTATACGGTCAGTTTATTCTGGATGAATTTGTTATGAGTGAAGTTACTTCAGGTGATGGCTGGTGGGCCAATAAGTTTGGCGGACAAATTGGTTTGAAGTATATGGATGCCTTCTGGCTGGATAACCTCGATCTTAATCTAGAATTCAATATTGCTCGACCTTATACATTCGGACATGAGACGATCTATACAAATTTTGCTCATTACCGCATGCCGCTGGCCCATCCTTATGGGGCAAACTTCAGGGAATTCCTTGCCATAGCAAGGTATCAGCCATTTAAGAAGTTCACATTCATTGCTAAGTATATAGGTGCATTTTATGGAGAAGATGATGAAGATACAAATTGGGGAAAAGACATCATGCAAAGTTATATTACAAGGGAACAGGAATACGGTAATTATATTGGGCAAGGATTTGCTACCAATTTTAATTATTTTGATTTTACAACTTCATTCCAGTTTAAGCATAATGTATTTTTTGATCTGCAATTTGTCCTGAGAAATGTGAAAAGTGACCTTGATCTCCTGGATGATAATACCTTCTACGTTATGGGACATTTCAGATATAACATACCTCGCAGGGTGTTTGATTTTTAGAATCCAGTTAAAATTAAAATTAGATCATTTCATGTCTAAATTGCCAATTTTTTCTTAATTTCAGCTCCTGAATTGAATTATATGTTACCAAGCTATTTCAAGAACCTTTCAGTATCCCAGAAAACTATTTATGGCTTAATTATCCTGTTCTTTTTATTTAATCTTTCAATGCTTATCTGGTCTTTTATGATTGATGCCCGTGATATCCGGGAAATGGTAAAAATGGCAAGATATATCTCTTATATTAAATATGTTGTTGTTATCAATATGGTTTTATTTATCTCGATAATAACTATATATTATTATGAAATCAGAAAGATGAAAAAAGACGTCCTTGAATCCGAAAAAGAAATGAAAAGTCTGAAAGCTGATCTATACGATATAAATAAGGAAAGATCCAGAATTACTAAAGAATAACCTTCATTCTGAATAATTAAATGAAATTCAATAAACTTATAAAGGAAGAACTCAATGAGGCAGAAAAATTATTAAATAAAATAATAAACCAACCCGCTATGATCAATAATATAAACCAGGCTGCTTCCCTTATGGCAGAAGCAGTAAAAAACAATGGGAAAATAATTTCCTGTGGTAATGGAGGGTCACATTGTGACGCCATGCATTTTGCAGAAGAACTTACCGGGCGATACCGGGATGACAGACCCCCTATTCCGGCTATAGCCATTTCTGATCCCTCTCATATATCCTGTGTCAGCAATGATTATGGATTTGAAAATATTTTCTCCCGCTTTATCGATGCTATGGGACAACCAAATGACGTTCTTTTAGGGATCACCACGAGTGGTAACTCTCCAAATATTATTAATGCTGTTAAAAGTGCCAATAGAAAAGGAATGACTACCATAATTTTAAGTGGAAATGATGGTGGCCAGGTGTCAGAAATTTCCAATATCAATATTATTGTACCATTCTCCGGGTACTCTGACAGGATCCAGGAGATCCATATTAAGATCATTCACATATTCATCCTTCTTATAGAACAACAATTAGCATAATATGCTGGCAAAATCCTATGGCTGTGCCGTTTTCGGCATAGATGCCAGCATTATTACGATCGAAGCAAATGTATGTGCTGGCACCAAACGCTTTATGGTGGGCTTACCTGATAATGCAGTTAAGGAAAGCTGGTCCCGGATAGAATCAGCCCTTAAATATTCCGGGTTTGCTATGCCCAGGACAAGGATCATACTGAACCTGGCTCCCGCTGATATTAAAAAGGAAGGATCTGCCTATGATCTTCCAATCGCTCTGAGCCTGATGAAAGCTTCCAAACAACTAGACACGAATCTTCTTGAAGACTATGTGATTATGGGCGAACTGGCCCTGGATGGTCAGCTCAGGCCAATTAAAGGTGCTCTCCTCATTGCTATCCTGGCGAGAAAAAAAGGATACAAGGGATTGATCCTCCCAAAAGAAAATTCAATGGAAGCAGCTATAGTAAATGACCTTCAGATTATAGGGGTATCGAATATCTCTGATGCTGTCGCTTTTCTTATGGCTGAAAAACAGATAAGACCTTTCCAAATAAACACCAGAGAATTGTTCTATGATCAGGCCGAGGATTTTGGGTTGGATTTCAAGGATGTCCAAGGTCAGGGAAATATTAAAAGAGCACTTGAAATAGCCGCTGCCGGAAGTCATAATGCAATCATGATCGGAAGCCCCGGGGCAGGTAAAACTATGCTTGCAAAACGATTGCCATCGATTTTACCCCCACTCAACCTGCATGAAGCATTGGAAACAACTAAGATCCATTCTGTTGCCGGAAAGCTTGGAACTAATGCCACCCTGATTTCCCGGCGCCCTTTCAGGTCTCCACATCATACTATTTCTGATATTGCACTCGTTGGAGGAGGTGCATTCCCCCAACCGGGTGAAATTTCCCTCGCCCATAATGGTGTGCTTTTTCTTGATGAGTTGCCGGAATTCAGGAGAACCGTACTTGAAGTTATGCGTCAACCCTTGGAAGAGAGAAAAATCACAATATCGAGGACAAAATTCACGATTGATTATCCTTCAAATTTCATGTTGATTGCAAGCATGAATCCTTGTCCTTGTGGATTCTACAATCATCCTGAAAAGGATTGTGTATGCACTCCGGATCAAGTTCAAAGATATTTAAACAAAATAAGTGGACCCTTGCTTGACCGAATTGATCTTCATGTTGAAGTGACACCTGTCAGTTTTGAAGAGATAACATCAATAAAAAGTAATGAAACTAGTCAGGAAATTCGGAAAAGGGTGATCGTGGCAAGAGAAATTCAAACCGAACGATTTAACAAAGAACCATCCATATATTCAAATTCAATGATGCCACCGCAGATGGTCAGGGCTACATGCCATGTAAATAAAGCAGGATTAAACCTGTTAAGAACAGCCATGGAGAAATTAGATCTTTCAGCAAGGGCCTATGACAGGATCCTGAAGGTTAGCAGGACAATTGCTGATCTTTCAGAAAGTAGGGATATCAGAATAGAGCACCTGGCTGAGGCTATCCAATACAGAAGTCTTGACAGGGAAGGTTGGATTGCCTGATATTCAGATCATCTTTTTCAATTCCATGATTTTGACAATACATTCCAGGATTTCTTCTTCATTCATGGTCTGGTAATTGAAAACAATATCAAATATTGAATCATCAACCTTCATTCCTTCAAAATACTCCCGCAAATGATCCCGCTTATAGTCAATTTCCAAAAGTTTCCTTCTGGCTTCATCAATGGAGATCTTCTGTCGCTCACTGATGATCTTTATTCGCCATTCCACCGGTGCCTGAAGCCGTATATGCAATGATTTTTTAATAGACCTGGTAAGTGATACACCCGCCCTCCCAACGATGATCACATGACCTTCTCTGGCGAAGCCCTTGATCACTTCAGCAAGAGTCTTCTTTACTTTAGCATCACTTGGATAAAATTTTTGTGCCAGAGATATGATCATATCATCCATCACACCTTTTTCATTTGCATTTACTGCTTTCCTGATCATGTATTTGTTCAACTTTAATTCGCGTGCCGATTCTTCGAGAATTTCTTTAATGATCCCTTTCCAATGTGGTGTCTGTGAACCAACTAATCTCTTGTTCAAATTCAAGGCAAGGTCCTGGGCTACAATTTT
>CBDUCT010000232.1:0-6279 GCA_965365715.1 uncultured Cyclobacteriaceae bacterium
AAAGAATTCAAAACTTCTTTGAAGACAAGGCCTTCGGAGTCTGTACTAAATTAGGAGAAAAATTGAAGATTCCCACCTCGAGTATCAGGATTTTTTTCATTTATACATCCTTTCTTACTTTCGGTTCACCTGTGATTGTTTACCTTGCCATGGCGTTTACCATGAATTTCAGGAAATGGCTAAGAAGAAGGAATAATATGGTCTGGTATTATTGAACGTAAATTGAAGAAAAATCTTCTATGTAAGATATGATAGGATAACACCAGAATTCTCATATACCTTTCACCTGTTACCGGAATCTCTTTAATATATTTCTCTCTCTTTTTGAAGTAGTATAAAAACCTTAAGATCACATGAAAATCAGCTTTTATAACTGCATAAGCATCACTAAACGAATCCTTCAAAAGAAATTTCAGAGTTGCGATAATATCCAGTAAAAGCCTCATGGGAATCTTCCAGACAAGACCTGATTTTCGTTCATTCTTAATTAACGTGATAAGGCTGTTCCTGAAATTCAAATAGGTTTTATAAGGATTGGATTGGTTTAGAGTACCGCCACCAACATGATAGACTGTACTGTTGCCATTATAGTAAACCATTTGACCGGTTCTTTTAATCCTCCAGCATAAGTCAATTTCTTCCATATGAGCAAAATAATCTTTGTCAAACCCACCATGATTATGGAAGACAGTCGACCGAATCATCATACAGGCGCCGGAAGCCCAGAAAATAGAGCTGATATCATCATATTGTCCATAATCTTTTTCAATGGTCTGGAACAAACGGCCCCGACAAAAAGGATATCCTAAAAGGTCTATAAAACCACCTGCAGCCCCGGCGTATTCGAAATAATCTTTATTAGAATAATCCAATAATTTGGGTTGACAGGCAGCGATGTTCTTGTTGTCTTCCATCAAAGCCAATAAAGGTCGCAGCCAGCCCTCTGTAACTTCAATATCTGAATTCAGGAAAACATAATATTCAGCTTCAATATGTTTTGCGGCCATATTGTATCCGCCACTGTAACCCAGGTTCTCATCCAGTTCGATACATTGGACCGTATCTGAGAAATTATTCTTTAAATATTGTATGGATTGATCAGTTGATTTATTATCAACCACATAAAGGGGATTGCCTTCATTATACTTAATAATACCCGGCAAAAATTTTTTAAGGAAATCTACACCGTTATAATTTAGAATTATGACAGCCAGTTTGTCCATTAAACCAGGTTTCCAAGATCAAGACCAGGAATATTGGGTAATAAACCACCGGTACTTTTTCGGATTTCTTCTTTTGCAAGAACTTCCGCCTCTGCCATTGCCTTGTTAACTGCGGCAATGATCAGGTCTTGAACCATCTCTTTATCTTCCGGTTTAAGTAAGTCCTTGTCAATATTCATTTCAACTATTTGTTTTAACCCATTCACTTTTACACTTACCATTCCTGCTCCTGATTCACCTGTAGTATATATATTGCCCAGATTTTCATGTGCCTCTTTCATTTTGGCCTGTACTTCCCGCATCTTACCAAATAGGTCCATCATATTCATATTTTAATTTATTAATGTCTAATCAATAATAATTGTCCTGTTTTGTTATACTTCTTATCAAGCTCATCGGTTGCTTCCATTTTGTAAATATAAGTAACTGGCGGCATATCTTCTCCATTATATGTCCCATCCCATCCCAGGTTTTGATCCTCCGTAGTATAGATCAGGTCTCCGTAGCGGGTAAATATACGCATCGAGAATTCTCTCATCTGTGTTCCTTCAGGTTTGAAAAAATCGTTCAAGCCATCTCCATTTGGTGTAAAAGAGTTAGGAAGCCAAAGTACTGATTCTACCTGTTGAATCACAAAATTTGAATGGGTAATTAAGGCGGGATCATCATTCGATTCAGCCCGGATCCGATACCGTATTATTTGCCGGGATAGAAAAGTTGTGTCTTCATACCATCTGTTTAACCCTACATTTATTTCTTTCTCGAAAATTCCATTTTCATCGTAAACTTCAACTACATATTCCTTAACTCCGTTTTGCCAGCCAGTGTATCTGTTCCACTCAATAAGTTGATTATCTTCAATCGTTAAGAATATGGTACAGGTTAAATCTCCAAGATTTGATCTGTTTCGGCATTCATCCAGATAGTTTATTCTATAACAAAATCCCCTTGTATCAGTATCAAGTCCTGTATCTGTATATTGGTTTATCAGGGTAGAATCTATTGTTGCGAAAACATCATCTTCTATTTCCCTCTGAATAAAATATGAAGTTATGGTCGCATTTTCCGGATCATCCCAGTTCAGGTCGATGTTCACGCCATCCACCGAAGCAGTCGTATTTTTAATGGAAGGAGGAAAATATATGATAAATGATTCAACGCAAATGGTATCGGAAAGACTTATTCCTCCATTGCTATTTGTATATTGAATGGAGTAGCAGTAGTTCGTAAAACATTCAACATTACTATCTACAAAAACTTTCAAGTTTACATTTGTAAAGTTCTGAAAGGATTGATCGTTCCTAAACAATTGATAATCAGAAAAACTAAGGGGAAAGGAATTCCATTCAACCCTGTTCTGTCCATTTTCAGCCCTCACATCTATTGAAATGGTACTGATTGTATCAGAATACAGGTTTGTATTTTGACATGCATCAAAAGCAGCAATCCTGAAAATGCTAATATTATTTTCTGTGTCGAGAGAGTCAATGATAAGAGAGCTGGATGAGTTATCAAGAAATTCCATGGATTGGAATCCTGCTGGAAAATCAATGGCTGTTTGTAAATCGGAGATTATATCCGGCTGTAAATCATATTGCAACTCTACTGAACCGGTGATATTATTCTTATTCAGCAGTGCAACCTGGTCCAGATCAGCAGGGATCAGGTTATTTATAGTTGTAAAAGCTTTTGTTACGCTGGCACAATTCTCTTTGGCTCCATCAAACAATCCCTTAACCGTGACAGAATGGGTACCGGGTGGGTAGATAAAAGCCGGGACTGGTTCACCACTATTCACTATTACAGAATCGGAAGGTGTAAAATAAATTTTATGCTGATCGTAAACGTCCGGTAAAATCTCTATTTTGGCCCCATTGTTCTCACAGGTGAAAATGGAATAATCGGGGTTTACAGACTCCCGGACAATTACCTCCATCGTATCTGTTTTTGAAAATCCCGGTTCATCGATTCCAGTTAATTGTATTATTGTATAGTTGCCGGGCGTATCATATATGTAGGAAATTTCCTCCCCGTCTTCAAAACCTTCAAATATTCCATTATTCGTGAAGTCATACTGTATTACGGTCTCATCCGGGAAAGTATCCGTTTCTGTTAAAATGATCTTAAATGGATCGCACCCCTGGTTATATTCTGCTTCGAATCTGCTCAGCTGGCTTGATACCTGTCCAAAAAGGAGGGATTGCCATCCTGACAGGATAAGTATTGCATTGATAAGGTATATTTTCCGAACAGTTAACAAAATGAACTAAACAGGTATGAATTAATTATTTCTTTTCCGCAACAAGTTTCTTGATCAATTCCTCTATAGAAAGCTCAGCCTGATCTCCTGTAACCATGTCTTTCAATGTACAGACGGCTTTTTTCAGTTCATCGGGTCCAATTATTAAAACGTAGGGGATGTTCTTTTTATTGGCATAATTCAGTTGTTTCTTAAGTTTAACTGTATCAGGATATATTTCTGCATTTATCCCGGCTGCCCGGATCTTAGAAAGCATTCTTAGTGCAAACTTTTCTGCATTCTCCTCAAAGTTCGTAATTAGGACCTTGGTTGTTGATACTTCCTGGGAATCAAATAATTGTAATTCATCCATTACATCGTATATTCGGTCAATCCCAAAAGAAAAACCCACACCCGATACGTCGGGCATTCCGAATACACCAGTCAGGTTATCATATCTACCACCTCCGCCGATACTACCTATTTTGACATTTGTCGCCTGGGCTTCAAAAATTATTCCTGTATAGTAGGATAAACCTCTAGCCAGATTAAAATCGAAGTCAATTTCAGACATTTCACCAACAAAAGAATTGATATATAGCAGGACTTTTTCAACTTCCTCAATTCCAATAGTTCCAATCATGGAATTCTTTAAGGTCTTCTTTAAAAATTCGATTTTAGCTTTATTGCTACCGTTAAAACTGATGATTTCTACTAGGTTTTTAACGAAGTCATCAGAGAAATCCCGATTATATAACTCTTGTTTTACACCATCAAGGCCAATTTTGTCAAGCTTATCCAAGGCCACAAAAAATGTTTCAGATCTTTCCGATTCTCCGGCGATCTCTGCAATACCCTCGAGGATCTTACGGCTGTTAAATTTCAAAACATAATCTCTGAGCCCGAGCTTTGAGAAGGCTTCGTGCACCATCAGGGCGATTTCAGCTTCACATATTAAAGAATCAGTACCTATCACATCGGCATCACATTGATAGAATTCCCTGTATCTTCCTTTTTGAGGTCGATCCGCACGCCAGACTGGTTGGATCTGGTATCTTTTAAATGGAAAGGCAATTTCATTGCGGTTCATAACCACATACCTTGCAAATGGAACAGTCAGGTCATATCTCAGTCCTTTTTCACTTATTTTTGAAGAAAAAAGATTTGAGTCAGATATAAGCTGTTCTTTATCTTCTACTTTCAACAGGAAATCTCCGGAATTTAATACTTTAAAAATTAATTTATCACCTTCATCACCGTATTTGCCCGTAAGAACAGATAGATTTTCCATGCTTGGAGTTTCCAATGGTAGAAAACCGAATTTCTCAAAAGTTTCACGAATTGATCTGAAAATGAAGTTTCTTTTTACTGTCACTTCCGGGGAGAAATCTCTCATCCCCCTTGGTATGGAAGGTTTTATCATATCGTTCTTTTTTATTAGACTATCGTAATACGTCCAGACCTTTTCCTATTTTGGTAAATGCTGCAATAGCCTTATCCAAATGTTCTATTTCATGGACCGCTGATATCTGTACTCTGATCCTTGCCTGCCCCTTAGGTACAACCGGATAATAAAATCCTATTACATAGATCCCTTCCTCCAGAAGTTTTGTGGCAAACTGTTGGCTCAGAACAGCATCATAAAGCATTATTGGTACAATAGGGTGATCCCCGGGTTTTATATCAAATCCAGCCTTGGTCATTTCGGATCTGAAATATTTAGTATTTTCTTCCAGTTTATCCCGCAGGCTCGTTGATTCAGACAGAAGATCCATAACGGCGATAGAAGCACCTACAATTGCCGGAGCCAAAGTATTTGAGAAAAGGTAGGGTCTCGACCTTTGCCTCAACATATCGATAATCTCTTTTTTCCCTGACGTGAAGCCTCCGGAAGCACCCCCCAAAGCTTTTCCAAGCGTACCGGTAATGATATCAATACGATCCATAACATTCCTGTATTCATGAACACCCCTTCCTGTTTTTCCCATAAAACCAGTGGCATGACATTCATCGCTCATAACAAGAGCATCGTATTTTTCGGCCAGATCACATATTTTATCCAATTGTGCAATGGTTCCATCCATGCTGAATACCCCGTCAGTTACTATTATTTTCTGTGATGCCGTGGAAGCTTCCTTGAGTTTTGCTTCCAGGTCTTCCATATCATTATGCTGATATCTGAATCGTTGTGCTTTACATAAACGTACTCCATCAATGATAGAGGCATGATTTAAGCTGTCAGAAATTATGGCACTTTCCGGTCCCAAAAGGGGTTCAAAAACACCTCCATTTGCATCGAAAGCAGCAGCATACAAAATAGTATCTTCCATACCGAGAAAATCTGAGATCTTTTTTTCCAGTATTTTATGGATATCCTGAGTCCCGCATATAAACCTTACTGATGACAAACCGAAGCCATGAGAATCAATGGTATTTTTTGCTGCTTCAATCACCTTCGGGTGTGCTGATAGCCCAAGGTAATTATTGGCACAGAAATTCAGTACTTTCCGGCCATCGGAAGTAATGATCTCAGCACCCTGGGGTGAAGTGATTATCCTTTCGTCTTTGTATAGTCCAGCTTCCTTTATATTATTTAATTCTTTCTGAAGAACCGGCTTTAAGGTAGAATACATGTTTTTAAAAATTTTATTTTAATTATTCAGGCAAGTTTGTTTGAATCTTTGCAAAGGATTAACCTTTTTCTATATTTTATTTGGACATGCCGTGTAAAATATTGTGATATTCAAAAATCCTGCCTGAGATTCACATCACAAATATATAAATTACAACGCTGAATAAATTGATTAAAAATTATTC
>CBDUCT010000233.1:0-6248 GCA_965365715.1 uncultured Cyclobacteriaceae bacterium
TATCCGAAGAGCAGACTGCGGAAAACTCCTATATCGAATACTTCGTAGCTGATCCCGATATTATGGGTGATGAGCAGTCCCGAGACATATCAACTGAAGATCAGGTTCGTGAGCCCATGAAGATCACTATTGAATATATCGCCTCCGGAAATAAGGATACACAATCTGAGTCAAAACGAAGTAATTTTTATTCAAAACTGGATAAAATGAAGACCATGGATGAAGTCCTGGGAGACATCAGGACTTATAAAGACAGGCTCTTTGCGCTTGATTTTAAAAAGGAAGAAATAATAAATAACGAAGAAAAATCAGAAGAATGAAAACGATACTTACTACGATACTCTTATTCAGCACAATATCTTTAAACGCTGCCGTCTCTCCGGAGCTTCCGGGCAGGGTGGTTAAGGATACTGTGGTGATCAATTTTGGTAATAAATCCAAGATCATGATCCTTGTGGATGATCCTGAGGAATTGAAGAAGATCAGTGAATTTGACCTGAATAAAATGTTAAAAGATCTGAGCATATCTGTAGATACCATGAATAATGATGAACAGTACCTGAAAATTGAGGATGAAACAGGCGAGAAGTATCTAAACGATACCAGTATTGTGGTAGAACAGGGAACTGTGATCGATGTTGAGGCGCTAAAGGAAGAGATCAAGGATGAACTTCGGGATGAAATGGATGCTGAAACAAAAAAGGAAACTTCACGAAAGAAGAAGAATTACAAGCGAACCCGAAGTTACTTTAATTTTGAATTCGGCATGAACAACTGGCTCCAGGATGGGAAATACCCGAATGAATCTAATGCATTGTATACGGTAAGGAACTGGGGATCCTGGTATGTAGCCCTGGCCAATACCAACCGCGTGCATGTCAGTGGATCTTTTTACCTGGATTTCGGAGCCAATATAAGCTGGTATAATTTCAAGTTCCAGAATGACCGTACCAGGTTGGAAAAGGCTGAGACGGAGACTGTATTCTGGGAAGACAATCTGGTAGCAGGCCCTATCAAGAGTAAATTAACGGTAAGCTACATCAATGCCACACTTGTACCGGTGTTCAGTTTTGGAAGAGCTGGCCGAAAGCGTGACTTGTTCAACTGGGATTATTATGATAAGGGATTCAGGATTGGCCTGGGTGGATATGTAGGATATCGGTTATGGAGTTTTACCAAGTATACATGGCGTGAAAGCGGCACCAAAAACAAAAACCATGATAGGGGCGATTTTTTCCTGAATAATTTCAGGTATGGTGTCCGGTTTATAACAGGCTTCAGGGTGCTTGATTTCTTTGTGAATTACGATATCAATACCATATTTATTGAAGACCGCGGCCCTTCCCTGAACGGACTCAGCTTCGGGATCATACTTTGATCTCAATGACAAGTTTATTCTCAGGTATTATTTTGAATGATCTCTTCGGAAATAATTGGGAACACTTTGTTTAATGTTTTTTGCTAAATCCATTATTTTTTCTTAGCATGGAACTTATTAAATGAAAAAAATGTTGCATTTAGTATACATTTGGTAGCATAAACCCAGACCCGGATCCCAAAAATAAAAAGTTATCCATGACTCCATCGCCTATTGATATCTTTATTGGCTATGATGATAAGCTTGTATATGAAGGTATGGCCTCTATGTTGTCTGCAAAACCAGCCTATAATGTGCTTGGCGGGGCGCGAAATGGCAAAGATGTCTTTAAACGCCTGAAATTTGAACTTCCAAAGGTAATCATTATAGAAATGGGGATACCAACGACAGCAAATATTGAATATCTGGCTGATTTAAATAAGCAGTATCCACATCCTAAAATCATGCTGATCACCTCTATATGCAATAATGGTAACATCAGCAAGATCATGGATACCGGGATACAGTCATTTATTTTAAAAAATTGTAATAAAGAAGATTTTTTCAATGCATTATCTCATCTGGATGACAATAAGAAATATTATTGTTCAACCATAACTCAGATGCTTTTAAAGGAGTATCATGATATGAAGGATAAAGACAACCGGCTGCTGACCCAGAGAGAGTTAGATGTATTAAGAGGGCTTGTGAAAGGCAATACTAATAAAGAAATTTCCATTGATCTTAAAATCAATGAATCAACTGTTAAGACCCACAGAAAAAACCTGATGAATAAAGTTGGTGCTGGTAATTTATTTTCTCTGGTAAGATATGCCTGCCGGAATAAATTAATTGATTTTGGTATGGATTCCTTTTGTCTTGGTTGTCCATACAGGCAATAAGATAGTCTTTTTTATGATTTTTTGTCTACTGTAAAAGACTAGTTCCTATCCTAAAAATAAGATTCAGGTTTAATGATTTCCCTGAAGATTTCATTCTTTAGTTTTATTTTCTTAGCTAATAAAATGACCGTTAATCAGCTTTTATTGTATTGATCTTGAGGTATCAAAAAATTACATTTAGAGCATATTATATACGGGAAACACCCGTCCTTTAATTAGGAGATGTACATAAAATCAAAGATCAATAGTCATGCAAAATTCTAGTCTGCTTTTATTGTCAATTATTTTATTTATGGTTATCGGGTGCAATCCTGATGATGAGATTTTACGGAAGCGATTCCAAAATATAGATGAATCTGCTGATGGCCCAACCGAATTATTTACCGATGATATGTTAAATAAGGAGTTGGATCCATTTGGAGGCAAGGAAATTTGCGGTCAGGTTATCGAAAAATCATTATTGAGTCATGGGAATTTCATAGGAGGGAACCTTTTTATTGCAAATACCGAGGATAAACTATTCTTCAAGTTCATTCCTGTTGAAGGATGGCTGGTCCTGGAGGTAAATTTATATTTAGGCAATCTCGATGATATCCCGGCATCACAAAGCGGGAATCCACAATATTCCGAATTTCTCAATACATATATATATGATCCGCCCCTCCCAGAGGTTTCTGTTCCTATCGATCTTTCAGATATAGAAATCGAAGATGATGGGAGTATAACCATCGTTGTGCATGCAAAAATAATTGAAATTAACGGTCTGGAACCGAAAATTAAATCGGTCATTGCACAGTGGGATGATGACTTATTATTTTTGGGCCCTCGAAGGGGGGGTGGTTTTATATATGAAATACAATCCTGCGACGAGGATCCCTATACCACTTCCGGTGATGGAGAGAACTTTGATCCGGATAATGGGCTGCTGGTTAATCCATTATGTGTTTTACCAGCTCAACTACCATTGATTAATCGAAAAAATGATCCGGACCAAGCTGCGGTTCTTGGAGCCGTTGATTTCTCCATAGTTTCGGAAAATATGATCTTCTCGTTTTCCGTTGATCCTGACTGGAAGATAGCGTCCATTCATATCAATGCAGGTGATTTTGATGACGATCAGTACAATGCAGGGGGAAACGTCCCGCCAGGCCATTATGATTACAGCAAGTCATTTGAACCAGCAGAGGAAGCTACAATCGGGAATCCCCTGGAATTTCCAGTTCTATTGTTAGAGATAGAAGATGACCTTGAGGAGGGTTGCGGGAAGTTCTATGTTCAGGCTACTTTACTCAAGGAAGTATATGAAGGTGACATCCTCGTTGAAAGTATAACTCAATCTGTATCCATAGCCTGGTCACAAGATATCAATTCAAGTAGCCGTCATGGAGGAGGCTCTCCTGTGAGCGGATCCCAAGGTGAGGGTGGTTCACAGGGAAGTGGATCTAATATTGAGCCTGCAAGTATGCCGATTTGCATAATAGAGTGTGGCACTGACTGATCATTAAAGGTGTAGAAAATTAGATTTTTCATTCTACTAAATATAAGGATTCCGCCAACCTGTAAGTGGAATCCTTTCTTACATCATTGAGTAGTATCTTTTTATGTGCGTTCCGTTCTATTTTATTCGTCATTTTTGAATTCATATATAGGTTATTGATTCAGGCCTGCTTTTATAACCTTAATGTGGTTTAGCAGGATAAGCAAAAAGTATAATCTTCCTAAACTATTTTATTATTTTCCCGGTACAATTTTAGTCTAGAATAATACGGATTCTAGATAGAAAAGCTGGCCTTATAACGTATTGATTACCAGTGTATAAGAAATTACATTTAGTTTGAGGATATTTTCACTTATAACATATACAATCAAAGAAAGGAGGTCGCCTTACCATTTTTAATCAAATCTTTCAACCTTAATTATTAACATCATGATGCCCAAAAAAATTATTCCAAGCATATTTCTAATATGCATTTGCTTGCTTTTTTCTCAGTGCGAGAAAGAAGAGCTGGTAATTGATGATTCCCGAGTCGAATCACTCGCCCAGGGTAACAGCCACAACAGTCATATGAAAAAGCCAGACATAGGCGCTGGTAATTGTCTTTCCTTCCCGGTGATCTGGGCCGAAGGAGTGCCTAAGACTCCTTTAAGAGGAACGCCTGACACAGCTCCCTTTCTTAACGGTGAGTGGTGGTACGCTTGGGGAACAAATGGTACTGATCCGAATATCACACCCGCAAGTTGTCCCCCGGATCCTGATGAAGGTGATTTAATTCTTAATCCCAATGGAGATCCGTATTGCGATGACGGAATTCCCGGATCCCTGACAATGCCTGCTGGTATACCCGCAGCACAGAATCCGGATCCGCTTGCCCGTGCCTATTTACAGAAAGATGCCCAGAACATCTGGCAGGCAAAAGTATTAGTCGAGTGGCCGGACGATAATATAGTAGATAAGATTGACTGGGGAGATAACCTCGAATCCGTTGATTGGTATACCCGGTCCATGGTACGAACAGAAGTTGTCTTATACGAGGACAATATATCCGGTACCCCTTGGACGGAGTATGAAATGAGACATACCTCCGGCTGGGGTATCAATGAAGTCCATGGATTAGGTGCTCAACTTGATGAATCCCCAATTTATGGATCAGGGATGCAAGCTACTGTTTATTCTCCATGTGCCCGTCTGATCATACAGAAATTGAATGTCGACCGTGAAGATCCACGATTGGCAGATCTGGTATGGGTCCCTGGTACAGGTTGGGCCGAACCGGCCGAATATCCAGATGATCTTATAAATGATGTAGGATTATTCAATATGGCCGTTCATGAAGCCCAGGATGGTCCGGGGTATTATAATGCAGAAGTCAATGTAAAAGGAAAGATCATTTACGGATATACCTGGAATGTTAGAAGGCTTAATGAAGGTGTGGGTCACTACAGGATCACATTCAGTTTTGATGGAATCTGCGGCACAACAAATTTGAATACATTTTTTGTTGATGGAATTACTGAAATTCTTCTTCCTCTCGAAGAAGAGGTGCTTACCCAGGTGGCATTGGCTGAGAGTGATGACAGTGGTGATACAGGGGGCGGAACAGCCGTTCTTCGGGGTGATCTGAATCTGACCTATATGGACATCAATATCCTCGAAAGAAGCGGAGGAGGAGGTGGTAGCGGAAAAGGCGGAGGCCGTAATAAGTAGATATTGAAGATAATTAGTACACTGAATTTATCAGCCCCATTAATCAGCGGGCAGGTCCACGTTGATCTGCCAGCTGATTGAATTTATTAATTTAAAAAGTAATCTGTAAACGTATTTCTAGTAAAATAGTATATCATTTTAAAATATCAAATTAAACAACTTACTATAGCCCAACATAGCAAGTCAACAATCATCCCAAAATACTGTGCAATGAAAAAATTATTAAAAATTCTCGTAAATGGATTCATACTGGCTGTTCTGTGCGGCTGTATGGAAGAAAATGTATCCCCGTTAACTGATCTTGATGCTGCATTTAGCAAAGTTTCAGATACGTACTCTGATAAAGTAAATAGCAAGATTAAACAATCGAAGGTTACCGGCCTGGTCCAGATCGTTTGGAAAGGAGGAGGCAAAAGCATGGACAAAGGCAATCAGCCGGAGGAAATGCTGGCCTTTGCCGGTTTTGAAGGTTTTGAAGCGACAGATAGAAAGTCGGTAAAAGGAAGTTTTGTTTACCAGGTTGTAAAACCTGACTTTTCAGTTCATCGTGAAATTACGGCCATATTAACAGGCGTAGTCTTTGGGGAGGAGAAAGGAAAAATTAAGGCCTGGATGGTTGGAGAGGTAGTTTCAGATACCAAGGGTTGTGCCGGGAATGGCCATGGAGGGCACGATACAGACTGCCAGGGAGGATCCTGCGGGGGACATGATCCCGGAGGACATGACGGTGGATGCTCAGGTGGTGATGGTGACGATCATACGGATGGCGGATGTTCAAGTACAG
>CBDUCT010000234.1:0-6246 GCA_965365715.1 uncultured Cyclobacteriaceae bacterium
CCACAGGTCCCTATCCATTTTACTGGTGCTATCGCAGATTGGGATTTTCTATATCTTGTACCGGAACGGATTATTAAAAACAGGATTGACTAATTATACCGGGATAATACTGGGCGTAATTGTATTGGAAGTTCTTCTGGGCGTTATCATGTCATATTTTGGCATTCCCCCATTTGCACAACCATTACACCTGTTATTTGCCGTCATTATTTTCGGATTGCAGTTTTTAGCCATTTTAATTTTAAATGGCAAAGACCATGAAGGTATTTATAAAACACAAATTGCTGTATAAATGAGTGAAAGTCATATTCCGACCTTAAATGTTGAACTTGGAATAGCTGCCAGGCTTAGTGCTTTTATTGAGCTTCTTAAGCTTCGACTTTCATTCCTGGTCGTATTTTCATCGGCCTTTGGCTATATACTTGGGAGTAGTGGTTCTTTTGAATGGATGTCAATGCTGATGTTCTGCCTGGGGGGATTTCTAATTTCCGGAAGCGCAGTTACCCTTAATCAGGTTAGTGAGATCGAATTTGACCGGAAGATGAAAAGAACAAAAATAAGACCCCTGCCTACTGAAAGAGTATCTGACAGGGAAGCCTTGATATATGCTGTGACATTGGCTATTACCGGCACATTGGTTTTATTCTATTTTACCAATACCCTGACCACAGTGCTGTCTATCGTATCTCTTATTTTATATGCATTTGTATATACACCCCTGAAAAGAGTAGGGCCAATTGCTGTGCTCGTTGGAGCCATACCTGGTGCTTTACCACCACTTCTTGGATGGACTGCTGCATCCGGTATGGTATCGCACGAAGCACTGATCATATTCGGGATCCAGTTTATCTGGCAATTTCCACATTTCTGGGCTATTGCCTGGATAGCTGACGAAGACTATAAAAAAGCAGGATTTAAATTGTTGCCGGGTAATGGTGAGAAAAATATAAATACGGCCTTTCAGATCATGATCTATACCCTGTTCCTTATTCCATTAGGACTCTTGCCGACTGTTTTTGGCTTGACGGGTGTAATATCGGGGGCGATCGCTACGCTCTGTGGAGTGCTTTTCCTTGCCCAGACCTTCAGGCATATGAAGAACTGTAACAGGAATACAGCCCTGACAATCATGTATTCCTCGTTTCTATATTTACCCATTGTGCAGATAGCTTATTTGATAGATAAAATATGAACCAGGCAATAGAAAATATCGAAATTATAAAGGATCGCAGAGCGGTGGGGATGAATCCGTCGAAGTTTATCGTATGGTTGTTTATCGTCTCCATTACCATGTTATTCGCAGCCCTTACCAGTGCGTACATTGTAAAACAATCCGGTGGGGAATGGTTGAATTTTAACCTGCCGGGGATGTTCTGGATCACTTCAGTCATAATAATTGTAAGCAGCATCACCATGCAACTTGCATTAAGCGCAGCAAGGGCTGATCGATTTAAGGGGTTAAGAACCTACCTGATCGTAACGGCACTGCTTGGTCTGGCTTTTCTGATCGGACAATATGAGTCATGGAAGCAACTCGTTGAAATGGATGTGTATTTCGTAGGGAATCCAGCCGGATCTTTTTTATACGTGCTTACAGGTTTACATGCGGCGCATATAATCAGCGGGTTAATATTTCTGTTGATAGTAATCGTATCATCATTCAAATTGAAAATACATTCCAGGCGTTTACTAAGAATTGAAATGTGCACCACTTACTGGCATTTTCTGGGTGGATTGTGGCTGTACCTGTTTCTTTTTCTGAAAATGAATCATTAATAAAAAACTAAATATATGGAAGTAACAGCTTCTATCGAAAAAGAGCGCAAAACGAATTTATGGGGAGGGGGAACTTCTCCCCTAAAGGCCAGTTACGGGAAGATCATGATGTGGTTCTTCTTGTTGTCGGATGCCTTTACCTTTTCAGGGCTTTTAATTACTTATGGTTTTCTGCGTTACAGTTATCCGGCGTATACCGGACCCGTAAGTGCTTTTAAACCTTCAGCTGATTATTGGCCTATACCTGAAAAAATATTCGATGCTGTTCCGTTTCTGCATGGCGTTCATCTACCATTGTTGTTTGTCGGGATAATGACCTTTATCCTTATTCTGAGTAGTGTTACCATGGTGCTGGCTGTAGAAGCAGGTCAGAGAATGGACAGAAAAGATGTCACCAAATGGATGTTATGGACCATTGTTGGCGGACTTGCCTTTCTGGGTTGTCAGGCATGGGAATGGTCGCATTTTATTACGGGGACAGAAGAAGGCATGGCCCTGTCAAATGGCGTTATAATCCATGGTGCCAATCTGCAGCTCAACGAATATGGACCTCCGTTATTTGCCAGTTTGTTTTTCTTTATTACCGGATTCCATGGAACACACGTAGCCAGTGGTGTTCTCCTGAATGTTATTATTTTTTATAACGTGGTGGTCGGAACCTATGACAAGCGGGGACATTATGAAATGGTCGAGAAAGTAGGATTATACTGGCACTTTGTTGACCTCGTCTGGGTATTCGTTTTCACATTCTTCTATTTGATCTAAAAAAAATAAATATGGAACAAGTTGTTGCTGTCGAAGTAAAGCCTGTTGACAAGAAAAAAGTAAAAAAACTCTGGAAAATCGCCTTGATACTTGGTGTGGTTACTCTTATTGAATTTGTAATGGCCTTTACACTTCCCAGGGGTTATCTGCTATATGCCGCATTTATCGGATTGACCATAGTTAAGGCTTTCTATATTGTTTCTGAATTTATGCATTTAAAATATGAAACAAAAGCACTTATCTGGTCGATCCTGTTACCAACTATATTTGTGATATGGCTTATCGTGGCCCTTCTTGCTGAAGGTGGTTCTGTACTTGATAACCTTTACTAAGCCTTTGGTTTTAAAACAGGTTTTTAATTGAATTTTGAATTCATGAGAATAGGTCTCAAGATATTAATTTTAACGGTTATCCTGCTGATTCCCGCCGGTATATATACCTTCCTTAAGATTTTCGGGCATAATGAGTTTGATCTGCCTGTATATTCGGAAAATGTCTTGGATGGTGATCATGATTTGAACCTCCTCAGTTTCGATGGACTTTATGATATTGATGGATCAAAGGTAGATCTGAACAGTTTTGGTGAAAAGATTATCATCATGGAGTTTGTATCCTTTCATACAGAACATAAAGAGCAGGATTATCAGATCAGAAGGATCTCGGATATTTTCCGGGATGAAAAATCGGTCAGGATATTACGTGTATTTGTCAATGGTGATCATTCAGGATCCAATGCTGTAAAACTGATTGATCAGCCTGAAAGAAATATTTCAATTCTCTATACAGGACACAATGAGATGAATCGGATGATGGAATCTATAATGTCATCAGATGATAATCCCGGGTCAACCATTGGGTTTAATCAAATGCTTCTCCTGGATAATGAACATAGAATCCGCGGATCTTATTTAATGAATGATTTTGAGGAAATTGACAGGCTAATTTTGGAAGTTAAAATACTTTTGAGAAAGGACCAACATGCCTAAAAAAATTCAGAATATTATTCTTTTCCTTTCTATAGCTATACCACTCATCGTGGCACTTCTATTATTTACACCTGGAAAACTGGTAGTCAGTGGAAACTGGAATCTATATCTCCCCCACATAAATGGAAGTATTAATACAATTACCTCAATTGTGCTGTTGTTTGGGTTTATAATGATAAAAAGACAGAACAGGGACATGCATAAAAAGGCTATGACCACAGCCTTTTTCCTGGGGATCCTGTTTCTTATTTCCTACATCCTGTATCACTCCACTACTTCATCAACAATATTTGGCGATGTGAACCGGGATGGAATATTGGATGAGGCTGAAACTGTTCTTGCAGGCGGCATGAGATCAATCTATTTGCTAATCCTGCTTTCTCATATCCTCCTGGCCATAATTGTAGTACCGCTTGTCTTGTTTGCTTTTTATTTTGCATTAACAGATAAGTTCGATAAACACAAAAAGATCGTGCGGTTTACTTTACCGATCTGGTTATATGTATCTGTGTCGGGAGTCGCGGTGTATTTACTTATCAGACCATATTACTAAGAGGATTATGATCAGAAAAGTAATCTATGGCATAATATTATTTATAAGTATTTTCCTGTTCCGGGTAAATGCTTATGCACAGTGCTCCATGTGCCGGGCTTCAATGGAGAACAGCATCAGTGGCGATAGTGACCAATTCTCGGCTGGTCTGAATTTCGGTATATTATATTTATTTATTGCACCCTATTTATTATTTGGTATAATAGCCTATTTTTGGTACAGAGCAAGTAAGAAAAATGCCCAAAAAATCAAAATTCGAATCCATCCTTCAGGAAAAATGCCCAAGGTGTAGGGAGGGTCAGATGTTTGTCTCAGCAAAGTATGATCTCAGGAATTTCGATAAAATGCATAAACAATGTGATCAGTGTGGACTGGATTTTGAACTGGAACCTGGCTTTTATACCGGAGCCATGTATGTAAGTTATGCATTTTCTGTGGCCATCTTCGTTATTGTAGGATTTTCTTTATTTATATTCCTGAACGATCCGGAAATTTATGTATATGTATTGACTATCCTTCTCACATTAGTAATCTTGTTTCCTGTATTATTCCGGTATTCCAGGGTTATTTACCTTCATTTGTTTGGCGGAGTAGCCTACAAACCAGATCAGATTAAGTCTCAAAACAGGAGTTGAGGCATTGAAGATAATTATTTATTAAGCCTCCCGGTCTTTTAAATCTTCAAATCTGTGGCAGTATTTCACAAAATAGATTATATTTTTTACCTTAGATCATCAAGATAAAGGGGGAATTGAAAAGGTTTTTTGAGCAGTACAGCAAAAGATCACTATGGATCGCCATCACTTGCATAGCAATTGGGCTGGTTCTTCATTGGGTGGATATTTTTAAAGTTAGCAAGGAAAGCTACTTCTCCGGATTGATCAAACAGAAACTGAACAGGATTTATGAAGAAGTGATCCGTGAACAGGATGAATTTTCCATCAGGTTCTCCGAAACAGATGACCTTTCCTTCCAAGAACTTAACAACCTGGTTAATTATCCAACCTATATTTTTGAGGGATCTAACCTGGTTTACTGGTCTGACAATAAGTTTATTCCAAGGGATACCCTGATCGACCCGGTTTCCACAGTCAGTTATTTTGATACCGGCAGTAAGAAGTTTTTATGTGTACAGAAAACCTTAGGCGATCAAACCCATCATGTTTTATCCCTTGTGCCTTTATATGTGGATTATAATATTAACAATGATTTCCTTCTAAGCGGTTTCAATCCGGATATTTTCATAAACTCGGAGGTAAGGTTATCAGGTGATAAAACATATGAACCAATAACTTTATCTGATGGCACTTTTCTGTTTTCAATTGAATTCCTTCCGGGATATTTAAGCGGTCATTACTGGATGTCTTTTCTGGCATTCAGTTTCATTGGCCTTGGACTGATTAATTTGTTGCTTTTTTTGAATTATGCAGCCTCTGGAATTGTAATAAGAAGAGGACTTTTCTGGGGTATTGGATTTTTAATCATTTGTCTGACCTCACTACGTGTATTGATACTCTATTTTCAATTCCCTATTGATTTTAATTATCTGCCTTTATTCGACTCAAAGTTCTATGCATCCTCACTGCTAAATCCTTCCCTTGGGGATATGTTCATCAATCTTCTCCTGGCAATTAACATTTCCGTATTTCTTTGGGTATATGTTCCAAACCGGAGCATTGTCCAGATGCTACAAAAAGAAGGACTTACAAGGAATATTGTGACGATAGCCTCAGTATTGCTCCAGTTATTCATTTTATATTTCATCTATAAAATTATTGAATCCTTAAGTACACATTCGCGCTGGACCATGGATGTGACAACAGGTTTTAATTTCTCTATGTTCCGGTGGTTCAGCTATGTATTGTTTGTAATGGGCGTTGTAATTGTCCTTTTGGTGACCTATTTCAGCCAGAAGATCATTTTCAGGTACACACGCAAGGATCTGAAAAAACTGACATTTTATATTATTATTGGCAGTTCACTCTTCATTTTATCAGGTGTTTTTATTGATGTACATGTGATTGTGGTCTGCATTATAGGAATAGGTTTCTTATATATTTCCTACTTGCTTGATATAAAAACAATTTTTGTTGAATTACAATATAAAACCTTTGTGTATATCCTGATCATATTTATCATATCAGGACTTTTAGGAGCCATCGCTAT
>CBDUCT010000235.1:0-6242 GCA_965365715.1 uncultured Cyclobacteriaceae bacterium
TCCCAAATTCTTTCCACATATCAATCGCCTGCGTATCTCCCGAAACAGCTCTTTTATAAGCTTCCTTTCCTGAAATCCCATGAACATTATTGAAAAACTGTCCGCAACTGTAATATTCATAAAACTTATCAAGGTATTTCATCATTCCGAATTCTCCTGCCATGCTATTTGGCCCTGTGTATAACTGGTCATTAATAAAAATTCCACCTGCCATACCAGTTCCTACGATCAAGCCTATAAATGACCGGCACTCATGCCCTTTGCCATAAAATTTTTCTGCAACAGCAAAGCAATTGGCATCATTCTGTACTTTAACAGGAATCCCATATCTTTCTTCAAATTTTTTCTTAACCTCTACTTTTTTCCAGGCAGGAATATTAATCAATTCATATACAATTCCTTTATCCTCATCAACCGGTCCAGGCACACCCAAACCAATACCCTCGATTCCCTGAACACCTAACTGGTCAATCAATCCATAGATCTGTTCAAGCACATCCTGTGACGACCCCTTTGATTTCACAGCTTCAATATTCATTTTCTCTATCCCCTGTGAACTTATATGCGCCGCCCTGACATTTGTCCCTCCGAGATCAACGCCAATGAGTCTCTTTTCTTCCATAATCCGTTTGTATAGAAATTAATAACATGTTAAAAAATCATCCCAGACCAGTTTGATTATACAAAACTACAATAAATCATCACCACAACCAGAAATAAATTATAACAGTAACCATAGCTAACAGAAACCAGATCAAACGCCAGTCATTTAATTTTCTTAATGGCTTGATCCTGTCTTTCCAGTTGATGGTTGTTTTTTCAAGCTTGGCAGGATTGGTTTTGGGTGTATAATAAGATACGCCAAAAAGAACTGCTATTATTAATATGGTCCCCCATAATCCCCTGTAACCAAAATTGAGTGTTAGTTTATAGTGTAAAAATGGAAAGATCTGTCGCCCTGATTCAGGTCCTATTAATTGATCAATGATGAAGATGGTGGCCAGGATCACGCCTGCCAGAACAGAAAAATAAGCACCTTTTAATGTGACTTTCTTACTTATGATACCAAAAACTATAGCGGGAAATACGGGAAATACCAGGTAGGCGGTAATGGTCTGGAGATACTTATACAACCCTTCTTCGGACCTGTATATCAACCAAGTAGCGGCGAGGCCCAACAGGGTAGCTATAATAATTACAACACGCCCTGCCAAGACCTGGTACCTTTCCGAAGTTTCAGGGCGAAACTCAAGGATAAAATCGCGGACGGTGAGCGTAGATACGGAATTCATGACGGCTATAATAGATGATATCAGGGCAGCCAGTAAGGCGGCCAGAACTACTCCTCTCAATCCCGAAGGTAAGAGATTATTAAGGAGGAGAACAAATGTTTGCTTACTTTGTGTATCATCCATACCTGGAAATAAGGCCAGAGCGATCAAGCCTGGTACAGCAAATATGAATATAGGCAGGAGCTTTAGAAATGTCGCGAACATGGCTCCCCATCGGGCATGATTTAAATCCTGCGCTGCCAATACCCTTTGTACATTTACCTGGTCAATTCCCCAGTAAAACACACCGGCATAAAATGCTGTTGCAAGTATTCCCCAAAAAGGATAGACCGGATCATCGTAGGGTTTTCCGATATGCATAGCCTCAGGAACTTTTTCAACCAGTAATTGCCAGCCTCCCACTTTATCAAGACCTAAGTATAACATTATACTACATCCAAATATCATCAAAAAAGCCTGTATGGAGTCTGTATACGCCACTGCTGTAAAGCCCCCGATAATAGTGAACACAGCGGTAATACAACCTATCAATATTACCGTGGACATCACCTCCCACCCCAATATGCTGTTCAGAACCAGAGCTCCCGCATACAATGTAAAGGCCATCTTTGTCATTATGCTTATGACTAGCATTAACCCGGAAAAGAATAATCTTGCTAAACGATTATATCTTAATTCCAGAAATTCAGGAATGGTAAAGATCCTATTTTTTAAATAGTAGGGGAATAAAATAGCACACCCAAAACCCAGTGTTATCGCTGTTGTAAGTTCTACCGATCCAGCACTTAATCCATATCGATAAGCATCACCCGATAATCCGACCAGATGTTCGGCCCCAATATTGGTAGCGAATAATGAGGCTCCGACTACAGGCCAGGGGATCTTTCGACCTCCGAGAAAAAAATTGGCGCTGTTTCGTCCTGCTTTTGAGCGATATGCTATATATAAACCCAGGGATAAACTTCCCAACAATAATATGGCTACAACAATCCAATCTAAAAATGTTAAATCAATTCTCATTAATCATACAATATCATTGGGGAAATAAAAAAGACAGTAATGCCTGATATTCCGAAAAATCAGGAATGATGATATCCGCTCCTGCTTTAATAAGTTTTGTACGCTTATTAAAGTTTAATCCATATCCATTTTTCTCATCAGAGGCAACACCAATGGCAATTCCTGATTGCTTCTTTCCTTCTCGTATCTCAACCGGCCCATCCCCGATAACTCCAAATTCAAATTTCTTTAAGTTGTTATCCCTTATGATGGACTCGATAACCATTTTTTTTGAAAACTTTTTTACATCATCCACAGAGCCGTAAATTCTACCTTCAAAATGATCGGCATATCCTAAGACCCCGGCTTCATAGATAACATTTTTCTCATCGGTACCGCTGGCGAGATATAATTCAATACCAAGTTCCTTTAATTTCCTGAGGATATCCCCGGCACCCTTGACCTGATACAATTCCTTATCGACTCTGCCTTCTTTAATATCTTTTAAACGGTCATTCACAGATATCATTAATTCCCTAAGGTATAGTGACTTATAACCGAATTTGTCCTTAATATCAGATTCGGGGACAAGTTTAAACTCCTTGACCAGTTCAACCAATTTTTCCATTTGCTGAATGGTCTGCACACCCGTGGATAATTCTACATATTCAGACACCCTCCCCAGGATCTTTTCTGATATTCTCTCATCCAATTTCCTGTTACCACTTATAGCCTGGAACATTAATTTCTTCATACTCACTTCCCACCCCTCTCTTAATAAGCTTAATGTTCCGTCCTGGTCAAAGACAATATATTTAATCGCTTTTGTGCGGTCTTCAACATCCGGGTTACATATCTCGATATTTGTACCAGGTAAATAATAAGCCTTGGATTGATCCGCTGCCAGATCAGGATTGAATATAAAGTCAGGATCTTTGCTGATCTCCAGAATTTCATTCCCATTTGCAGTTCCGGTTATAAAAAGCTTCTGGACGGTAACAGCAGCAGCCAGATTCGCAAAATACGCAGACTCTTCTGTATTTAATCCAGTGGCGAGGCAACATGCCAGAGCGCTCAGGGTGGTATCTCCAGCGCCTACCGTATCGAGCTTATTCAATAATTGAATGCCGGATGTGTGATATGTTCCCTTTGAGTCGATACTGACAATTCCTTTCTCACCACAGGTAATAAAAATTGGTTTATCCTCATATAGGTCGCCTGCCATTTCAGCTACTCTATCTAATGAAGGAGGACTGTTCAGATCATTATCATTACCTGATAATGAAGCTAGTTCGGTCTCATTTACCTTTCTGCTGACATGCTTAAATCGGTCAGTATAATGCCTGGAATCAACTAATACTGTTTTATGATCATATTTTCCGAATAGCATATTGACCTCTTTGATAAAACTGTTGTTGGTTATGCTTCCCGGCACCTGCTGATTAAAAATTAGGACATCATAATTGGTAAGTGCGTATTCTATAGCCTTAAGCAATTGATCATCCGTTTCTGTATTTCTTTTGTTATTCGTTCCAAAATCAATCCTGGGCCCTTCTTCATCGTTCATGATCCTTTTTAAAAAAACGTAGGTATCAAATTCCTTTTCCTGAGAAATCAAATGAGAGGTAATGATACCCATAGCTTCCAGTTGAAGTTTTAATTCACGGGCATAAATGTCGTCCCCAAGAACACCGATGGAAAAAATTTCGGCAGGCTTCAGTGCGGCCAGGTTTGCTGCAATATTAGAAGCTCCTCCCGGGGAATAATAATGCCTATGTACAGCTTCAGCCTTTATTCCTGTTTCAACGGAAATCTCCGATCCCTTTGGGTCCATAATTAAATAAGCATCCACGCAAAAGTCACCATAAACAGCAATTCTGGCATTTTGAATATTTAACAGTATGTCTTTTATAAGCTCCGGGCCCATAATTGGCGCTAATTTATTTTTTCAATTATCCTATCTAACCTTTTAATACTTTGGATCATTGCGCGAACTGTATGGTAATTAGTCTTCCATTCATGTCCCATATGCCGCCAGATCGGCTCCCCCTCCCTGGAAAGAAGAGGCCACCATTCCCCTACCTTGTGGTTTATAACTTTATTAAAGGTAAAATCAAGTACATTTTTATAAGCCTGCCAGTATTTAGGATCCCCGGTCATTAAATAGGCATCAAGCATTCCTATCAAAACTTCAGCCTGCTGCCAGAATTCCTTTTCAGAATCATACACTCCCCCCATATGCGGTCCTTCAACAAAGACACCTCCATATTTTGTATCAATTCCATTATCAACGGTATGTTCAAAAATTCTTAACAATACATCGCGATAATCAGATATTTCAAACTTCAATACTTTTAAAGCATGGATTAGCAGCCAGCCAAATTCAGCATTATGCCCATAACAGGTATTGTCTGAAGGATTTGCCTTTTGTTCTCCATCGGTATATCTATCCCAGCCCCAGATAACATCAAATTTAATCTGAGGTGCCTGTTTCCAGTCCTGGTAGAATTGAGGAATTCCTGTTTTAAATTCAGGATGCAGGACTTTATCGATCAATAATTTGATCACCTCGGACAGTTTACGTTTATGGTAATCATTCTGACTACACTCAAAAAGGCAGGTAAATGCCTCCATCAAATGCATATGCACATCCAGGGTCTTTCGGTCTCCCCCTGCCCTGCCAGGACCTGCAAGTTTCCATGACCGGTCAAACATCTCAAGATATCCACCAAATTTTGGTTCATAACAATGTTTTTGAATCAGGTTAAATGTTTTTTCAGCATATTCGAGACCAACAGGATCCTTAGATATAATCGTATACTCGCTTAAGCAATATAATGCAAAACTATGTCCATACAGCACCTTGTCATCTTTAAGGACTTTCCCAGAGCGGTCTGTCATCCAGTAAAATCCCTCATATTCATTGTCCCACATATTATTTATAAGAAAATCCACCCCTCTCTTCGCCAGCTGGGCGCATTTACCATCTCCATAACCTGCTCTATGCGCTGAGGCCAGCGTATAGATAGAACGTGTCTGGGAAATTAATGATTTATTATCCTCTCCTGTATCGGCACCAAACTCATCAAAATGGGTTATGAATCCTCCGTATAACGGATCTTCCATTCTCTCAAGCCAGAAGGGAAGAAGACTTTGCGACAGGTATGATTCAGTTTTATCACGGCACTCCAATACATCAGTTTTATTCATTTCTTTTTACTATTGAATTCTAATTGCAAACAATAAAATTCAATATACAATTAATGAAATTATTTTCAGATATCCTGGATAATAAAGATTGACATCAATCCAATTTTAAGCTATCAGCGCTTATTTCATAGCGGGATTGAATAAACAGCTACTTCCGGGGTAGATAATCAAGGTAATTTTCCAGGGGATCCTCAGTACTTGAATTAGTGGATTCAAGCCAATCGATCAGAGGTTGTCTGTAGTTTACCGAAGTATATTCAGGATCCGGGTCATATGTACTCATACGGTTTGAAGAAATGGAATATAAATAGTCGGTTGTCAATACCTGATAGACACTATCATTATGTATGGGTGTTCCGTCAGATAAAAAGTTACCATTAATGGTTGTCATGCCTCCTATCAAATAATTGCGAGAACAATCCAATAACTCTGCCCCGGTAAGATCTAATTCATAGAGTGTGTTTTCAAATGGCAGCAAGCCAACAATTGTCTCGACAGTAATATCTCCTTGCTGAATATCCTGGCGTATACCACCTGCATTTGTTATAGATACATCCGCATCAGGAAATGTATAGAACCATGAATCCACGACCATATTTCCCATTTCTACAGATTCCTGATGTATAGTTTCTTCACAATATCCGATTTTTAAAGTCAATTCGGAATCAGAAATTGATCTCCAGCCCTCAATGATAGATTCAACTGATTGATCAGAAAAACCATCTTCATTGATTATGAACT
>CBDUCT010000236.1:0-6188 GCA_965365715.1 uncultured Cyclobacteriaceae bacterium
TTCAGTGGAATGAATTATCTCTGTTTTTTTCTGAAAGATATCATGCCACTGTGCAGGCGTTACTTTTCTTTCCTTGGTCAACTTGCCGAATTCATTAACAACCTGGGTTTCTATGATGTTAAAGATCTGTTCCGGGTTCACATTACCGCAGGTCATACAGGTTCCATGGTCACTATCGACCATGTTAAACATTGCCTTAAAATATACCACGGCTTCAACAGGGTTCCCATAATATATCTGGTATCCTCCCTCATCCAGAATAATGAGTTTGTCAAATAATTTAAATATATCAGAGGAAGGTTGATGGATTACCGCAAAGATCAGTTTACCTTTTAAAGAGAGTTCTTTAAGCAGGTCAATAATATTTTCCGAATCCCTGGAAGATAATCCCGATGTAGGTTCATCCACAAACAGAACGGTGGGTTCACGGAGCAGCTCCAGGCCGATATTTAACCTTTTTCTTTGACCTCCACTTATCGTTTTATCGAGAGGGGTTCCTACTTTCAGGTCTCTTGTTTCACCCAGACCCAGGCTCATCAATGTTTTTTGAACCAGTTCATCTATTTTCTGATCACTCATGTTACTAAAACAAAGTTTAGCCGCATAAAACAGATTCTGGTATACCGTCAGGTCTTCAATCAGCAGATCATCCTGTGGCACATATCCGATTACACCCTCTATTTTTTTCTTTCCAAGGTGAATATTGATCCCATTCAGCAATACTTTCCCTTTATCCGGTTTTTCATTCCCGTTAAGAACATTTAATAATGTTGATTTTCCTGATCCGCTGGATCCCATAATGCCTACAAGTGTCCCGTTTTCCTCACTGATATTGATCTTATTCAGACCCACCGTACCCGATCTGAACCTGTATTCAATGTCAATAGCAGAAAAAGACATCTTGGCTTCATCTTCTGTCTTGGAAAAACCAGCGACAATATCGCTGTAATAAATGGGGCTGAATGTTGTACCCCTGATTGTACTTCCTGCAGGCAATACCCGTATCTCACCTTTCTTCAGAGGGATGTTGTTTATGAAAATGACAGAGGAACCGACATATTTGATAAAGAATGATCCGGAGTAATTCTTTAACTGGAGGATCGCAATAAAGCCCTCTATTCTATTTATCTGAATACAACGTGCATGGTTCTTAAGGTGTTCCTTTTTTGAGGCTATTATCAGCGAAATGTCATTTTCAAGGTTCGATGTATTATCTGCAAGAGAAAATCTTTTGATTGAGTCGATATCCTGTGAATCAACTTTTATTTCTTTAGCGATCTGGTTAAGCAATGCATCTTCCTTGGCGGATATTCTTCCGTCGGCAATGATGAGCATGATCAGATCAAGAGATAATACGATTTTTTGATGATGGGTTAGTTCAGCATTTATCTGTCGGCAGATTTTTTCAACTTCCTGCTTTTCATTATCTTTTTTTTCTTCAGCAGACATTTTGCCGGCTTGTTGCTGGTATACTTCTATCAGGTTTTTAAAAAGATCATAATATTTTAAGGCCGTCTTTTCATTAAGCCGGTTGAACAGGAAGTTCTTTATTGTTTCCTTTTCATCCCTTGATACGCCGTCAACTTTTGCCAGGATAGCAAACAGTAATATTACAGCCTTCAGGAGTTGTTCACTCATAAACTAGTTGATCCTTCGTAAATTAAATAAAAAAAGTATTGAAAGAATGATCAATCAATACTTTATCCTATATTTTTCTTATTATTAGTAGGTGACAGTACTTCTGATCTTCTGTACCTGTATGGTTATTCGCTCTAGTACTTTGTCAGACAGAACTATGTTTCCTTTATTCTCGTCAAGCAACTCATCAATATCCAGTTCTTCATAGTTGGATTTCAATTCCTCCATACTATTGATCAGGCCTTCAATCCAGTCCCCTTTGTTGTCTATACTTTTTAATAAACTGATCATATTGCCGAGTGCCGTTTCCTGTTCCAGAACTATACGGATCAAAGGAGTTAATATCAGGTTCCGCTCATCACCTGACAGCATGTCTTTCGGATATGAATCTACGATTTGTGTGGCTATGTATAATCCCTCAATGAAGGTGCCGGCGATTACCAGTGCGGCGATATTGTTCCTTTCATTCTCTTTTAGATAGGAATCACTTTTATTAATAGCGTCGTTTATAATAGCTGCAAGGGTATCTCTATTTCCAAGATTAGCTTCAAATTTTTCGATGACAGAAACATCTATTGTGCTCTGCAACCCTAGTGATTCACCTATATCCAGACAACCATCCATGTAGTTGAGGGCTTCCTGCACCTTTTCATACGTCACCAGGTATCCGATATCTGATGCATAAACGCCCAGGTTCATAGCAGCGACCTTCGTTGAAGAGGTATACTTTTCATATTTGCTCAGGTCATTTACCAGTTGTGGAATATATTCAGCCCCCGTTGCCTGGATAATAAAAGGAATCTCAGAAGGGGATGGGATCTCATAAATTATAGCTTCCACCTTTTCCTTAATTTCTGAAGCTGCTTCATCAAATTCATCAGAAGAAGTTTCCTGCTTTTTGTCAGTACTGCAAGAATATGCGAAAAGCATCATTATTAATAAAAATCCTGCTGAACAAAAATTCTTTATTAATGGAGTGTTCATATTCATTTAATTTGTAATTGCACGTGTGTTATTGAAATCTTTATTTAAAATTTAGAATTCGGGATCGAAAATGCTTATAGTTCTTACTTCATTGTTATCAAGTCCAAAACATATCCCATCCTCCCTGTAGGCAAAATACTGTATATTCCCACTTGTATATTGAAGCTGGGCTGCCTCCTGACCATACAATTCACGGACCTGATTCAGCGAATCCCAGAATTTGAGGCCAACCGAAGTTGTCAGGTCCTGGCAAATGAATTGATTATATTCAGGATAACTGCTGATGGTAAAGAAAACGACGAGGTCATCCTTGAAATAAACGCTGGTTACCGGGAGGTCCATTATATACCGGAAATTAACCACATAATCGAAATCTATGTCCAGCTCTTCGAGCGGTTCACGTAGCATTTCGGGTGTGCTTTCCCTTGATAGTTTGGATCCGTCAAACCCGATTATCCAGATCACATCTTCGTATGTGACGCCAAGTTTCAGATCACCAAACCGTTCTTTGGGAATTATATCCTGAGCTGAAACATAAAAGGCAGTAAAGAACAATACAATAAATACAATTATTCTCATAACTTAGTTATTTTAATAGCTAGTCTTATTTTAATTAAAAAGTAATCTAATTCAATGTGCTTTAAAAACACCTTAGTATTTAAATTACAACGATTAAATTAGTATATATTATTATATATTCACTTAAATTTCTTTGCATTAAAGCTAATTATTTATGCTTAAACATATTGTAATGTGGCGATTGCATCGGAATAATGCCGAAAACAGAAAGGCGATAAAAGATATGTTGAACAAACTTCCTGGCCTGATCCCGGACTTGAAATCGCTGGAAGTGGGTGAAAATTTCAATTCAGGTCCTTATGCATTTGATATGGCATTGATTACAACACATGCTGACAAAGCTGGTCTTGAAAAATATCAAAAGCATCCCGAACATGTTGTTGTTGCCAAACGTATAACTGAATTAGCAAAGGACAGAGTGGTTGTAGATTTCGAACAATAGAATTATGTTGAACGAGGTTGAGTTTACGAATATGCCTTTTTTTGAAAAAGTAAAGAAAATTTACTTTGAAGGAGAGTTCATTGTGGCCATCCGATACTATGAATATAAGATCAATTTATATCTGTATAATAATTTTTATGTCGAAGTATTTTATAATCATAAGAACGATATGATCGATAAAGTTGAAGTTTTATCCTATCAACCTTCAAGGATCAAATTCTATGCTGATCAAATTAAATTACCATCCGATCTCAATATATAGTTAAAGGAATGCAAAGCATCTGATTTGCAAAATATTATTACGGAAAACATCGGTTTGGTAAAATAATATTTTTTTATAAATATAAATAGTGGCACACTTTGAAATTTTATTATAAGAACCCCTTTTTCTATACAAATATTTAAATTACCTCCTGATTTCTGCACCTAAATTTGCAAATATTTAAAATATCGTATTCATTAATATTATATTAATAATTTTTTAATGTTTGAATTGCAACATAAGCAATATGCCGGGCGTATATTTGCAATATCATAATTTAATTTTTTATATTATGAGAAGAGTCAAAAACATAACAATGGCAGTATTGGTAATAGTTATCAGTACTGGATGGGCGATGGCCCAGGAGGTTTCAACTAGTGAAATGGAAGCCAGCAAAAAGATACCTGAAAACATTCAGGTAGTACCTGAATTTGATGCGCACTACAAATTGGTTTATCCGATTAAGAAGACAGAACAGGTAAGGATCAGGATCTATGATGATGAAAATCATCTGCTTCTTTCTGAGAATGTTGAGAACCACAAGGGGTTTATGAAATCGTATGATTTCAGTAATCTGTCGGATGGTATGTATACCATAAATATTCAGTCGCCCAGTGGTGTAATATCCAAGGAAGTTTATCACAGATATCAAAAGGATGATATTGATTTTTCTGTTGAACGAAATCCTGATAATGAATCATTTCGTCTGGTGGTCAGCGGGGTTCGGAAAGATCCGGTATTCGTTGATATCATGGATGAAAACAGAGAAAGGATCTTTGAGGATACGATTGATGTTGGAAAAAGCTTCTCCCGCACCTATCGCTTTAAAGGCAGAGTGCCAGAGAATGTCTTATTCAGGGTTTCATCCACAAATAGCTCAGTCACTAAAGAAGTCAGGTAATTTATAACATCTTATTAATTCATGCCGGGTCAGGTTGTCTGTCCCGGTTTTTTTATCCCAAAATATCGAGGGCCGTACTGATCGTATTGACATGTGCCTGAATAATTATATTGATGTCCCTGGAATAGCCACCGCCAAGGGTCAGGGTGGAGGGTATGCTTAGACTTTTAAGGGTATTAAATACGATCTGATCCCGTTTTTTGCAGCCCATCATAGTCAATCCCAGTCGCCCCAGCTGGTCTGATTGCAACACATCCACACCGCCCTGGTAAAGTATATGGTCAGGCGTGAATTGCTTCAAAATGGAATCGAGTGCAAATTCCAGGTTGTAGAGATAATCCTGGTCTCCTGTGCCATCGGGAAGCCCAAGGTCATAATCAGAGGCCTGCTTTTTAGCCGGATAATTTTTTGATCCGTGCATGCTGAAAGTAAAAATGTTGTCGTCTTCATGGAGTATGCTGGCAGTTCCATTCCCCTGGTGAACATCTAGGTCGATGATCAGTATCCTTTTGGCGAGTCCCTTATCGATCAGATATCTTGCAGTTATGGCCAGGTCGTTGAATATGCAGAATCCTTCCCCGTGATCATAAAAAGCGTGGTGATATCCGCCGCCTATTGTTATACCCAAGCGGGTATTACTACCTTCCGGATCAGTTTTTGACCTTGGATTTTCTTTCGATTCCACATCTGCAGTAAATTCTGGATCTAACTTCGACGCTGGATTCGCTTTCAACCCAGGACCTGTTTTCGACTGATTCTCTGATTTCGACTCCGGGTCTTCTCTCAATGCCCGATTCACTATGGGGTTTCTATCCTCTTTCGAATTCTGATATTCTGTATTAATTTTAAAGCCAGCATCCCCATAGATTGTTTCTTTATTAGCCGCATTCTCAGCGCTTCTTAAGGTACCGGCCACACTGTTCAGGGCCCTGTTTACCGAGGCCTCATGAAGTGGCACGCCCAGCATTCGTATCTCCTCTGTACTTAGCGCAAGCTGGACCACTTTATTATAATATTCGATACCATGTGCAAGGAGGACTTCTCTACCAACCATTCCCGGGTCAAATACCTGGTGAGGTCCAATGATTTTATCCTCAAGCAGTTTATCGATGATCCGTCTGTATTTTGCGATCGGGAACCTGTGACCTTCAGGCAATTGATAGATATATTGTTCAGAGAAAGCGACTTTTACCATTTTCAATTATTTATTTTACTGATATACGGACCATGAACGGGGACAAAATAAATCGACTCAAGCGTATCCCTGGCTAAGCGGTAAGGAAGTTGACGGGAATTTGAAGAATCAAAGATTATATTTTCTCGGCCCTTCGTAAAATCCCGAAAATCCCCCATAACCTGCCATGAACCTGCAATTACCAGAT
>CBDUCT010000237.1:0-6182 GCA_965365715.1 uncultured Cyclobacteriaceae bacterium
ATCATTCATCGGAAATTCTACAGGTAAAGGAGCTATCCATGTGGTCTGTTCAAAAAAGTTTTTCATTACCTGTATCCTTTTGGCAAGCTGTTCATCTGATAAAGGTTTCGGAACCTCCTGAACTTTTGTGTTTTGAATAGACAGATCACTTTCCCGGCTATTAAATCTATCAAAAAAATATTCTCTTGAAAATAATGTTACAGAATCTGCAACGAGTTGAAATTCGTTTTTTCCCTTTGGTTCTTGCGTTAATTTAATTTCAAAACTCCCATCTTCTTCGAACTCAATATTTGTATGGTTTATATTTAATGTAACCCGGTCGCTAAGCTCGCCATCCGGTGAACCGCCATATAAGGAAAAGGATAGATAACAGCTGTCATAACGACGGCCTTTAATTATATATTCCTGATCTCCCCTGACTTGTGTAAAATAGTATACTGAATCAACATTGTCACCCAGGATCTTGTGATAAGGAGTTGCCAGTAACATAAAATCTGGCCGGAGAGGATCATTAAATAAATAAAAATCTATGCTTGTCCTTAATAGATGAAAAATATGCTGATAACCATCGACCCTCCCCTGCTCATCCAAATTCTTGTCAGGATCTAGAAATGTATTTTCAGCATTACCAATAACCTCCAGAAATTCCTGAAGGGCTTTTTTACTTTTATGTTCCATAATTAGGTAATGAATTTAATCCGTTCATAAAATTAATATAGTCCCGGTACATGGAATTTATTTCACTTTCTCTTAAATTAAAATCTTTCAGGGAATAGGCATGTTTTCCATGTTTGTCTTTTGGGTTCTGCGTCAGAAAATGTGTAAACCTGTCAAGAGCTTCATCAGATAAGTTCCAACCAAACATTTCGTAAACTCTTTTAATGGTATTTATCTGGTCTGTTACAAAATCTTCAAACTGTATATGAATGATCTGATCATCTTTATCCAATTCTTCGATTGATCTAAGGAATTTATTCAGGTACAGGCTCCAGGTTTTTGCCTGTTCTTTCCCTGTCCTTTCAGCTATTTCGTTATCACTATAGAGAGATCTTACTGATGAGATCAAGCTTGCTGTTGACGGAACAACTTCAAATGGATGCCTGTGGGTCATGATGATCCTGGCATCCGGATATACTTCAAAAAGCTCAGGTAATCTCATAAGGTGAACCGGGGATTTAAGCAGCCATCGCCTGGATTTTACACCTCCGTATTGCAGATACTGGAGAAATCTTTTATGCCAACGCATGGTATTCAATTTATCAGCATGATTGTTGAACCAATTCAGATAAGATGGCAAATACAATTGTGCGAAAAACTGAAAACTATTAAAATCTAATGCATTAACACCTATGCACTCCTGTGGTGCATCCGCTGCCATATAATGTTTACGTAAAAAATCAGGAATCAATTTAAACAAATGCCCAAATTCCTTTCGAACGGTATTTAACTGGTCGTTATCCGTATAGTTTTCAGGTTTAGGGACAGGATAAGGCAATAGACACTCCCATGCCTGGGGTGATCTGTGATCAGGATCTTCGTGCAGCATTGCATGAAGTATGGTGGTGCCAGACCTTGGCATCCCAACTATAAAGACCGGCTGTTCAATTTTTTCTTTTAATATCTGTGGATTTTCAGATATGGTTTGCTCAACTTTATATCGTCCGTATAGCGTGCGCTCCAGCAATCCTTTAACCGCAAGTGCACCGAACGGATTAGGCTTTCCTTCCAGATTTATGGAATGTACTAATTTTCTCAGACCGGATTCTGTAACAGGAAGTGAAATAGAGACACCGGCTTTTTTTTGAGCCTTGCTGATTATTTTATCCGGATCAAGTTTGAAGGGATCAATTCCGATTCTTCTTAAAAAATATCCCAGGCCATTAATAGAATTGAGCATTGATGACCTTTGAATAAAAAGTTCTGGTTGTTTTTCCACACTACATCAGTTGTTTTAACTTCTGGGCAGCTCCAATATCACCCTTTACTTTTAATTTGCCTGTCAGTGTGGCAATCATCGGCTTGATCTCTTTCCGCTGTAACTTTAGATAAGTATCCTTACTCATGGTAATGGTGCAATCCGCCTCTCCATCTTCTCCGGATATCTCATTGACCTGACTACTGCCATCAATTAGGATAAACTCACCATCCAGATTAAACTTCAATTTCTTACCTATCGGATCAATTTTTTTTACCTTCTCTTCCAGTTCTTTGCGTATTTGTTCGATTTCCATAGGGACAAACATAGCATTTTTTTGGAAATCATAAAATTAAGATGTGTGGGCGGTGGGTAATGGTAATGTTTACTTAAAACTTAATTCCAAGGTTTAAAGCCCAGTAATCATTTTTTACTTTAAGATCATTTTCAAGAAATGATTGAGGTTGAACGGCATTCAATAATCCCCGGTAATAGGTTATGCCGCTAAAAAAAGTTGTGTTCTGACCCAGTTTCATTTCTATACCAATCCCTAAATCCAGAACAATATCCCAAAAATTGAATTTTTCAAGATATACTTCCTCCAAATTCTTTCCGGATTCATCGATTTTCATTTCAAAAGCCAATCCAAATTGAAAAAAGAACCATTTGTCTATAGAAAATTCATCGGTGAGTAATTTAAAATTCAAAGGGATCTGAAGATATTGAAGGTTAAACGTCTGTTGCTTTACTCCTTCTGCACTTTCTGCCTTTATTCCCACCCTTTCAGGGAACCAGTAAATCCCGGTACTGAAATAATAATTCTTCCTTGTTTCAAAATCAAAAAGAATCCCCAATGCAATTCTATAGGCCACTCCATCGTTACTAAATGAAATTGTATCAGAATCCGAAGAAATTCTGTTCGCTGATATTCCTGGTAAAAGACTGGCTCCAACCTTAACCTGACCTGGAGCATAGGTAGAAAGGAATAAAGTCAAGGAAAACAGGATGTAGTATTTCTTCATATAATTATTTAATACTTTTGCGTCAAAATAAACTGGACGTACACCAGTGCCAAATGTAAATGATCTTAATCAAATATTAAAATGCCCTATAAAGTAAGTAAGTATCTATCATTACTCTTTTCAATAAGCATCATTCTATCCTTCTTTTCCTGTTCCAACAAGGATGCCTGCATTCCATCACCCGATATTTCCAACATCAACCTGTCTCTCGAAATAGACAGGCTGGATAAGGAACTCTTCAAAATTCATACCAGAACCGAATTAAAAGAACTCCTCGATGATAATTTTGCGTTTAGTGAAATATTTCTGGCCAGGTCCCAGTATCCTTATGATTCAATTTTTATCAATAGATTTTATGATTTATTAAATAATCCTGCTATTGATACCCTTTGGAAGGAAACGGAAAGTGTTTTTGGTGATCTGGAAGATATCACAATGCAATTTGAAAATTCATTTAAGAGAATCAAGTATTATTACCCTGAGTTCATACCACCAAAGATCCAATTTGTATTTACAGGACTGAGCCATGATATGTATGTATCGGATAGCCTGATAATCATCGGCTTGGATTACTATCTTGGAGATGAAGCCTCTTACCGGCCGGTTGATATTCCGGACTATATATTGAAGAGATACCGTCAAGAGAACATAGTCCCAAATTCTTTGCTCCTGTTATCACAGAAGTATAACCAAATTGACATTCGGGATAAAACCCTGTTAGGTGAAATGATATTTTATGGAAAGGCATTTTATTTTGCCAGGCAGATGCTGCCTTGTGTCCCGGATTCAATTTTTCTGGGATACTCCCCTAAAGAAATGGAAGATATTTTCCATGGCCAGGAGATTATCTGGGCAAATTTTATTGAAAACGAAGTGCTTTTCGATACCAACCACCACATTAAGGATAAGTTTATAGCGGAAAGGCCCAAAACATTTGAAATTGGTCAGAATTGCCCTGGAAGGATAGGCAGATGGATTGGCTGGGAGATCGTAAAAGACTATATGGAGAACAACTCCGAAGCTTTATTGCCGGATTTGATGAAAAACAATAACTCCCGCATCATTTTTGAAAGGTCAGGCTTTAAGCCCAGAAATCAGGATATTTAAGAAGTTATATAATTTATGAGACCTTTGACAAGTATATCCTTGTCAAACGAGTTTTCAGCTAATTCCCGGGCATTATCCTGATACTTGTGAAGCTGAGTTTCTTCCATAAATGGATTTATTGCGGAAACGAAACCTTGTGGATGTTCAGGATCCATATAAAACCCGCATTCATTATCCTCCACCAGATTCCGAATCCACCCATTGGTATTTGTAATCACCATTTTACCACTTGCGAGAGCATCAAAAAACTTATTCGGGCTATTCAATTTCATTACAGGATTGTTGACAAAAGAAAGGTAGGCAGCATCGCTTATCGATAAATATTCTTTCAATCTATATTTATCCATATGAGGTAGAAACTCAATAGTCTTAAGATTTCTTTCTACAACTAGCTTTTGTAAACTGGAAAGCATTCCTCCATCACCAATGATAAAAAATTTCATGCCCATTTTATGATCTTCAGAAACACCTACCAGGTTGAGAAAATATTCCAGTGCATTTATTTTTCCTATGGCCCCAAAATAGGAAATCACAAATTCATCTCTTATTCCATGTTTTGCCAGTAATGTTTCATTTTTTCTGCTGGTTTTTTCAAAAAATGTACAGTCAGAGAAATTCGGACATAAATAAATGGATTTATCGGGCAGGAGTTTCGAAACGTATTCGTAGATTCCCGGTGATAATGCAATAATTTTGATAGCCTTTCTATATGTCACCCTTTCCAACTTTCTGGACAGGGCCTTGACAAATATGTTTCGAATCTCATTCAACCTGATGGGTGCCTCTGGCCATAGATCCCGAATTTCAAATACGAATGGAATTTTCCTGCTTTGATTTAATCTTATAGCAGTCAGAGCAACAGTCAGTGGAGTTGATGTTATATAGGCCAGGTCGATGTCATCAAATTTCCTTCCCAGATAATATGCTTTATGTGCAAATAGTAAAAAAGCATAAATCCTTCTAAAAAATCCAAAGTGATTACTATACTTAACGGGTAGATAATGAACGGTGATCCCTTCGATATCTTTCTTCACATAATTTTTTCGATTATGTGAAGTGATCATTTGAACCTGATGACCATTTTCGATCATTCCCTTAGCTATGTAATAAGATCGTATTGCCCCCCCTTCGGAGGGTATTTTAAAATACTGGTGTATATAGAGAATGTTCAAGGTTAAAGATTAAAATTCAGAGAACTGTATAAATCAGGTCCGATTTCTTTCATAATACCTGCAAAAACTTTGTAATCCACATTGTGCACATTTTGGATTTCGGGCAACACATATATATCGCCCATGAAGGATCAACCAGTGATGGGCTTGGGCAATAAGATCTTTAGGAATATGTTTCACCAGCTGCTGTTCAACGGATAAGGGTGTTTTAGAATTTAAATTGGCCAGTCCTATTCTTTTGGATACTCTGAAAACATGGGTATCAACAGCCAATACAGGTTGATTATAGATCACGGAAGCAATCACATTGGCTGTTTTTCGTCCCACACCGGGTAATTTCTGCAGATCAGTTACCGTCTCAGGGACCTTTGAGTCAAAATCTTCATACAACATTTTAGCCATCCCGATCAGATGCTTGGTTTTACTATTGGGATAGGTTACACTTTTAATGTAAGGGAATACTTCATCGAAACTGCTATGCGCTAAATGCTCAGGGGAAGGAAATGCCTTGAAGAGCGCTGGAGTGACCATATTTATCCTTTTATCAGTACATTGTGCACTGAGGATAACTGCTGTCAATAAATGAAATGAATTGGAATATTCTAATTCAGTCTTGGGCTCCGGAAAGTTCTTGGTGAAATAATCGATTAATAATCTAAATCTTTCTTTTTTCTGCATTCGTTTTAATCTACGCTGAATGCAAATTTATAGATTTTGAAAAATTTAAGATTTTTTTTATCGTTTTTTCTGATGGACTTAAATCTACTCTGTCCAATTCCATGCTTACTTCAGCAAGATTCTTATACTCTTCAAACAATTTATTATCTAACAATAATTCCTGTTCGATTTTTTGTTTTTCGCGTTCAGTTGTTTCCTGATAGATATATCTTATCAGATCATTTCGGGTAAAAGTTTTTGTCATAGGCAGACCGATTAACAGTAATCTTTTTACGCAGATTGATCAGT
>CBDUCT010000238.1:0-6155 GCA_965365715.1 uncultured Cyclobacteriaceae bacterium
AGGTATTTGGGATCAACAATTTAGGATATAAATTACCGGCGATACTTTTTTCACTGCTGGCAGCATATTATGTTTATTTATTTGGGAAACGGTTTTATTCATCAAAACATGGAATAATAGCAGCTATTTTCCTGCTTACCGCAGAACACATTATCATTTCAAACAATGACGTTCGTGCAGAACCTTTCCTGACCTGTTTTACCATATTTTCCTTGTATTATTTTGCTGTTTACCTGGAGAGCAAGAAAATGATGCCCTTAATAGTTGGATCATTTGGACTGGCTGTTTTACTGATGACCAAGGGATTATTCAGCATTCTTCCGGTTGCTTCCGGATTAGGGCTGGCGTTGATACAAAAAAAGAAGTGGAAAGAAATACTCAGCTACCAGTGGCTTCTGGTAATCTGCTTAACTTTATTGATGATATCACCGACACTTATAGCCTATTATTTTCAGTTTGATGCTCACCCTGAAAAGAAAATATTTGGGACAAAGGGGGTATCAGGAATTAAGTTCTTTTTTTGGGACAGCCAATGGGGCCGGTTCACCAATACTGGTCCAATAAAGGGCCATGGTGATCCGTTTTTCTTTTTTCACACCATGCTTTGGGCGTTTGCACCCTGGGCTCTGCTGGCATATACTGGTATATTCCGGAAGATCAAATATATCATCAACGGAAAGAATACTTATGAGTCCTATACTGTTTTTGGGGTTATTTTCACTTTTATAATATTTTCACTCTCCAGCTTTCAGCTTCCACATTATCTTAACCAGTTATTCCCCTATTTAGCTATTATAACAGCCTTTGTTTTGCTGGACAGATCCCGGGATTACAGGTTTCTAAAGATTCATGAAATTTTGATGATGTTTATAAGCATAATATTCATTGTTTTGGTGGTATTGCTTCATTTGTTCTATTTCAATAATATTCCACGCATAGATGTGGTCGTAGTTTTACTTGCGGGGATAACCGTATCCCTGTATTTTATAGTGCATAACCGTATATTGATAAAAAGAGTAATAATCCCTCCAGCCATTATTATTTTGTCGGTTAATTACTATTTAAACCGGCAATTTTATCCTGACCTTCTAAAATATCAATCTGAAAGCGAACTGGCCTTTTACATGATAGATGAACAACTTCCGGCAGACAAACTTGTTATTTTCGAGAAGTTGCATTGGAGTACTCAGTTTTATATGAAGAGAATAATCCCTTCTGTCAATGAGGATGAATTATCAGGTATCAGTTTAAACGGCCTCCTGGTTTTTACTGATAAGGAAGGATTGGAAAAACTTAAAAAGTACGGTTACACCCTTAATACAATTAAAGCGTTTGAAGATTTCCATGTAACAGGGCTGAGCCTTAAATTTTTAAATTCATCTACGAGGGAAAGCACGTTAACAAAGACATATCTTGTTTCTGTTCAATGAGCTGAACTAAGAAAAAGACCAAGTTTTTCATAAACACTTTCAGGACTTATACTACTAATGCATGGTCTTGTGATACAGGTCGTTTTTCTATGATTGGCCGCACTAACGCATGGTGAACAGGGCAAACCCAAATAAAATACCTCAGCATTTCCAAGCGGGCCGTACAGAACAGGGGTTTCGGGGCCCATAATAACATAAACCTTTAAAGGGGTAACGGAGGAAAAATGGGCCGGTCCTGAGTCATTGGTCAACATTAATTCAGAAAGAAGATACAAGGGGATCAATTCCAGGAAATCAAATATACCGGCTGAATTTACACATCTTTCATTATCTATACCATCAACTACTTTCTGAACATACTCTTTTTCTGACGGAGCTCCTGTGGCTATGATCATAACATCTTCGAAATCTTTCAAGATATCCCTGCAAACTGACACAAAGTATTCTGGCAACCATCTTCTCTGTGGTAAAAGATCCGAAGCATTCGGATTGATCAGCACAATTCTTTTTTTATCCCAGTCTTTGTATAAACCACTTAGTTTTTCTTTAGCCCGGTTTATATCAAAGTGCCCGGGATCAGCCTGAGCAATCTTCAACTGATCAGGATCTGCCTGAATGGTTGGATATGGATTATTAAACTGGTTGAGTGCCCTTTGCACAAGAGACATAAAATTGATGGCAATATGAACATGGGGATTGTATCTTACAGGGTAATTTATAATAAAACCTCTGTACATTCCCTCATCGTGAAATTGTGAAAAACCAATACGGTATTTGGCACTGCTTATCCCGGATAAGATGGCTGTAAATCTTGAAAAAAGCTCCAGGTCAATTACTGCTGTGATCTTTTTTGAGCGGCACCAGATAAAAAACCGGATTACGTCAATGCTCAGATTAAGTAGATTATCGGACCGCATCTTAAATATATGATCTTCCTCCACTGTATTCAGAATTTGAAGGCTCTTGTAGTTAGATTCAAAAATTGCAAAGAACAATTGTCCTCCTCCCATCTTCCGTAATGTTCTCATGGCAGGATCGGCCAGCACGGCACTTCCCATTTCAGATAACTCGATGAACAGGGTATTGGAAAGGTCGGGATTAGTTTTTCGGCGGAAGTTGAATAGTTCCAGGATCCAGAGCATAACACTCAATATAAAAACAAGTGGGATCCCCGCCCACTTATCAATAAACCTCATGGTATCTACCTTCATATCAGGATAATTGTAAATGATAAAGATAGGAAAATGCCTCTCAAAAAATCATGAATTTCCAGCTTCTTTAAAAATGTATGGGATTGGTATGCAATAAAAAATCCCGCTTTAGAGCGGGATCATCGTATTATATCTCTTCCGTTTCGACAAGTTTTGCCAATACATCAGCATATGGCACCACCAGGAATTTACCATCGTCCAGTTCAATTTCAGTTCCGGAATATTCTTTATAGAAAACAACATCGCCAACAGCGATTTCAGGGCCTTCTATATTGCTTAAGGCAACAACCTTGGCAAACTTGGGTTTTTCCACAGCAGCAGTGTCAGGTATAATTATCCCTCCAGCTGTTTTCTGCTCACTTACCTCTTCTGATACATCCAGTATCACATTCTGATTTACAGGTTGTAATTCTCTCATATTAATTCGCTTTTATTTCCAATAATTGATTTAATTTCTTTTGATCAAAGCCTATGACCATCTGCCCGTCAATTTCTGTTTGAGGTACACCTTGCTGGCCACTCTTACTAACCATACTCTGTGCTGCTCCCTGGTCACTGGCGACATCGACTTCTGAATACCTGACCCCATTTTTTCTTAAATAGTTCTTTACCGTTGTACACCAGGGGCAAGTCGGAGTAGTATATAAGGTAACATTTTTCTGGGGGCGTTCAGCCGCCTTAGCCTCATAGATAATATGATCCAGGAGGGTCTGATAAAAATCCTCTTTATGACATCCTTTAAAGGTATTCTTAAATTCGCCAACCTCAAATTCAATAAGTGCAGGAACGGTAGTGATGTTATAATTTTCGTGTATATCACGAACATTCTTAACATTCGCTACAAATATATTAGCTTCTGCATTTTTTTCAGCAACTGCTTCAATATTCTTTTTTGCACATTCGCTTTGCTCAGAACCTTCCTTATATAACAACAGATACGATCTCTTTTCTCTTTTGATCTTCTCTATTAATTCTGCATGTGAGTTTAATGTTTCAACTGACATTTATGATAATTTTTTATACAAATTTATTACACATGAACAAATCTTCATAAATAATGCCAATTAAATTTTGTTTTAAAAATGTCAGATTTACAGGTCAAAATGTCATGGTAAAAGACTATGTTTCTTAACAGCCGATTTAATTTGTCATGACAAAAAACTGACAATTGGGAAATGCAGAACAAGGGGGCAATAAATATTTGTTAATTAGAACCGGGTGAAATTAAATTCAGCCCTTCTGTTCATGCGGATTTCTTCACTATCCATATTGGCTATGATCGGCATCTTTTCCCCAAATCCGAGAACTTTTATCCGGGATCTCTCAACACCCTGGTCTACCATATATTGGCGTACTGCTAATGCTCTTCGCTTAGACAGATCTATATTATAATAATAATCACCTATATAATCCGTAAATCCACCAATCTCCAGGTTAATATCCCGATGTTTAAGCAGGAAAGCTGCGATGGCATCAAGGATCGGATAAGCTGGGGGCAGAACCACATCAGAATTGAAATTGAATACCACCAGGTTTTCCAGGCTCGATCCTCCGGAAGAATAAGATCTTGTTTCCGGGGCAGGATCTGAATACTCCTGAACATTGCTTTGAAATTCTTCAGCAGTAACCTCCTCAAAATCCTCCTCCGGTATTTCTTCATATTCCTCTTCAGTTACTGCTGTTGCTGCAATAACCTGATCTATTTCTTCAAGATCTTCCTGAGGCTCTGCATCCACATCTATTTCTTCTATTTCATAGGCTTCAATTCCTTTGCTAATCGCCATAACATCAGCCACAAGTTCCGGTGCGGATTCCGCCAGGTCCTTTGACAGGAATATATTAAGATCGAATGTATAGGGTTTGTTCTTGTTTTCTAATTCAAAAGGCATTTCTACCGGCTTATAGCCTTTCTTTTCCCCAATAAGCCTGTATTTATAACCTGACCTGAGAAATATCTGATAATTACCTGACATTTCATTGGAAAAGGTTGCTCCATACATTTCATTTGATGGTTCAACAAGAAGCGATAATAAGGCATTTACCGGTGTTGCGGACTGTTCATCCATAACCTTTCCTTTCACAACCACAAGCGGATTGGCATCCATAAACTGGGGCCTGCTTACTCTTACTATTCTCATCATCCCATCCTTTGTTCCCTGAGCCAGGTAAGCATAGGAATCATTATCATCGAAATAGAAGTAATGGTCATTGTATGGCGTATTAATATCTTCACCAATATTTTCGGGTTCTGCCCAGTTCTGCCAGGAATCATCCAACCTTTTAACCCTGAAAATATCGCTGCCTCCCAATCCGGGATAACCTTTCGAAGTAAAATACAATGCATTCTCTTCCATGGAAAAGAAAGGTGCATATTCATCCTCGGGTGTATTCAGGCTTCCAATATTTACCGGGGCACCCCATTTGTTTTCCCCCTCTTTTAATGAAACATAAAGATCTGTTCCACCAAGTGTACCTTTTAATTCACTGGCTATGATCAATACATTACCATTATCTGTAATCGTATAATCCGCATCAACAGGGATTTCACCTGCACCTTTGATTTTCTGAACTTCCGATGATGTCCAGGATCCGTTATCTTTGGTGACAGTTGAAAGGTTAGCCTTTACCTTTTTGGCACTTCCACTTACATTACCGACCATCAAACGAGGATTACTCCCATCGTTGTAAATAGAATTTGAAGAATTGAACCCAATACTATTGATTTTTTCACCCAGCCTTACAGGATCAGAGTATTTGCCGTTATCAAAAGTTGAAAACCATACATCGCCCGGATCGTTTATACCGCCCACATTTTCTTCGCTGAATCCCCTCGTGAAAAACAATGTTTTTTCATTTTCAGAATAGACCGGACGAATATCTGATTCCTCACCTGATGCATTAAGATCAATATTTTTTTTCGCCAGTCTTGGATTCAGGCGATAAGCGAATCCCTCCCTGAACCGGATGGGAACTACCGAAGTTGATACCCCGATAGCATCTATAGAATTAGCACCCGGAACCATGCTGCCGTCCAGGACAATTTTTACTGATGTGATATTAAAATCGTAGGTGGGAAGAAAAACATTTAATATCCGGTTATTAACTTCAGTTGGGCCGGGAATGAAAGATCCTACTAGGTGTGCATCCTTGTTTTCATCATACACGTAGATCATTTCTATTGCCCCGGGATTGCTGGATTCCACAACGGCTATCTGACGGATCTTCATCGGACTGCCAAATCCGACCACAAGGTACTCTTGTGAATCAGGGGAACTGGCCATCCAGGCCATCGGATCCTTTCCGCCAAATTTAAATGCATTGGGAGGACCGGTAATCTGGTCAGCAGAAAAATCCCTGCCGGAAAATTGCGACGAATACTCAATTACTTCGCTGGCCCATATAACTTCCTGTGCATAACTGTAACATGTAATAAGTGAAAACACCAAAAATAAATACGTTTTCATAGGTGATCAGATCGAAGGTTTAGCCAAGATAAAAAAATTAATCGTATTAT
>CBDUCT010000239.1:0-6142 GCA_965365715.1 uncultured Cyclobacteriaceae bacterium
ATACTGAGACTACTTCTGGCAAGCTATCTGAAAATTCTTGCTGTTTCTTTAATTATCGGCATCCCGCTATCAATATATATTATGAACAACTGGCTTGAAAAGTTTGCATACCGGGTAAATATAGGAGCATCTTCCATTATTTTTGCATCATTAATGATCTTGCTAATAGCTTTTATTGCTGTGGGATATCATACCATAAAATCAAGCTTGCAGAATCCTGTTGATGTGATCAAATATGAGTAAAGGGTGTGTTGTCCTGGCAATTAGAAGTTTTCATCAATATAATCTCTTACAACTTTCAGCTTCTCCGGTGATTCTTCCAACGCTTCCCATGACCAGAATACTACACCATCTGAGGGAGGACGCAGGGCCTCAATGAATGCATCCCTGAATTCTGTTTCACTGACTGATGTCTCGAGATAGGCTTTGTTGACCTGTATACTGGGCAAGATCCTTTCATCAGGTGCTTGGAAAGCTATGTCATTTACCACTTCATGTACCCATTCAGGTGACTGGATCACCATATGGTGGTAACACATTGGTGAAATATAATCCACTAATGGGGCTATCTGCTTAAGATCCTGTCCGGCAATGGAACGTATGCCTCCTCCAAAATCAGTTGACTTCCAGGGCACTGCATGAAAATTTATCTCGATTTCCGGATTAACTGATCTTATCGCCTCTACCATTTCTGATACGTATCCACTGATGGTATTGCATTTAAACTCCGTCCATTCCTGCTGGTACTGCTGCAAAATAAAATCTGCTTTTTCATTTACGCTTATACATGTATCAGGGATTGTTAAATTATATCCTGTCAGGAACCTACCCAGACAGTCATCATCAAAACAGGTTTGAGGAAAGTTATCATATATCTGGTCAGGGAATACTTTTTCCCAAAAAACAAAGTATCTGATAAAATCAAGACTTATTCCATCAGGCTGAATCTCCGCAGCCAGTGTTTTAAGATCCTGTATATGGGACATCCGGTATTCTGATCTGTTCGGACAAATGAATTCCACCCAATCATCAATGGCTTTTTCTCCCAGACTGGTTATTGAATACAAACTGGAATCCTTATCAAGTGCATCGGTATTGAAAAAAGCAGGAACGATTACAAACACACGCATTGAGCGACTCCGGGCCAAAGACATGAAATTATCCTTTGAAGCAAGTTCAGGACTGGCTAAAATTAAATTAATACCAACCCGATTCCATTCTTCAAACAGTTCTGCCAGATCACCATCATGAGCATAGATCTTTACCCCGATCAAGGTATCCTTCATAGAAAGATTATTACACGAACTATTAGCAAAAAGGAAAAAAATTGCCAGATATATTAAAAATTTTCTCATGATATGAGAATTTAACTCAATTTACGACAAAAATACAGCAAATGAAATACCCTAGACCTGGATTATAACCTTGCCAATGGTTTTCCCGGTTTGAAAAAAGCGGACAGCCTTGATCAACTCATCAAAGGAATAAGTCTCCCCGATATGTGGTTTCCCGATATCCATCTCCATGAGTTCAGACAGATAGTGGCTGAAATAATGTTTTTTATCGTACAGATGAATTAGATTGAATGCCATTACCGATTTATTCCATTCAATCATCCGTGTCGGATCAAGCCTGGGCCGTTTCCAGTATTGTCTGATCAATTTCAGATAATTCGGTCTTTTCCCCGGCGTTGCATAATTTGCGGAACCATAAACGATCATTCTGCCCTCAGGTGCAAGCAACCTGAAGCCATCCTTGAAGATCTGTCCTCCTATACACTCCAGAACAATATTGAGTTCTTTATCACCCAGCTTCTTGCGAAGATCTTCCCTGAAATTACCTGACCGGATGATATAATCATCATATCCTTCCCGATTAAGTAAATCCACTTTTCGGTCAGAACCAATACTTCCGATGGTATATGCATTGAATTTTTTTGCTATCCGGTTAGCCAGGATCCCTACACCCCCGGCAGCTGAATGGATCAGGACTGTATTTCCTTCTTTTATATTTCCCAATATCACAAGGGCGTAATAGGCTGTAAATGCAGTTACAATAAATGCAGCACCTTCATCGTAGGTCCAACCATTCGGAAGATGACTGACATAATTTTCATCAATATTTAAACGATCTGAATAACCACCAAAACGGGTAACTCCCATAACTTTATCTCCGGGTTTAAAATGCTTTACTTCTTTTCCGATGGAAACCACTTCTCCGGCATATTCAAGACCCGGGATGAAGGATCCTTTCGGAGTTGCACTATATAGACCAAAAATGGCAAATATGTCTGCAAAATTGAGTCCTATAGATCTAACTTTAACACATATCTCCTCCCCATGAGGTGGTTCCAGTGTTTCTTCAATCAGTTTCAGGCGATCCATACTCCCTGCCCTGGGTGTGATTTTATAGGCCCTGCGTGTAATTTTATTCATGGTGTAGGTTAGATTCAAATTTTCGAAAATAATCCAAAAAAATGATATTCAAAACTGATAAATAGAACAGTGTCCGTAAAAGGTTGTTTTTAGATGGACCAGTCTTAGAATTGACAAGACTCCCCGAGCCTCATCCCGGATTACCGCTCAAGGTCAAAAAGTTTTTTGGATGCCTCTTCATTTTAAGCAAAAATCTTCCACGGCTTCTTTACACTGCTCATCCCCGGCTGAAAGTCCATTATTGAAATATTCACAGGCTTTATCGATATTTCCTAATTCATTATGAGTCAAACCAAGATAAAGATCTATTGATTCAAGATTTATATCCATCTCATTGGCCTTATTCAACAGCCGAAGAGCATCTTCATATTTTTTTGTTTTATAATAATAAATCCCCTTATTTCGGTAAGACCACGAATTATAAGGGTCTATTTCAATACTTGCATTGATATCGCCCAGTGCACTTTCATAATTCCCAGTTGTTAAATGAATATATCCCCGGTTATTCAGGAAATATGGATTTTCCGGTGCCAGTGATAACGCATATTCTATATAATCCATGGCCAGGTTTGGTTTCTGATCCCTGATCTCCAGCAGAGCTAGTCCGCTGTAAGCTTCGGGGATTTCAGGATCCAATAACAAGGCTTCCTCCAGCATTTCCCGTGATGATTCGAATTCCTTCATGGAATAATAAACTGTAGAAAGATTAACCAGGATCTCAGGATTTTCCGGATCAAGTTCAAGTGCCTGGTAAAAGTTTGTTAAAGAATTATCAGGATCACCCATATAGTAGAAGCATAATCCCTTCCTGAAATATACCTCCGATGTATCAGGAAATACTTCTGCAACCACATTCAGGTCATTTAAAGCCATTTTATATTCCTTTGATTGCATAAATGCTCTTGCCCTGTTGAAATATGCTTCATTCATATCCGGATCAGCAAGAATGGCATTATTATAAGAAGCAATTGCGTCGGGATATTGACCTAATTCGAAATGGGCTATTCCCTTATTATTCCAACCTGATGCAAATCCAGGGTCAACCTGAACAGCTTCATCATAATTCTTAATAGCCTGTTCATAATCTCCTATATCAAGTGATTCATTTGCCCTGACATAATACTTATTCCGCTTATTTTCAGAAATATCACAGGATACCAGGATCTGCAGTAGTGCTAAAATGATGACCAACAGGAATAAATGTGAAATAGATATTTTTAATTTAGATACCATATACTTTATACTTTAACCAGTTTCCATTTACCCCTTCGAAATATAAGCACTACAACGATGGCCAGAAAGATCTCGGCGGCTAATATCGCAATATATATGCCTTTTATTTCAAAGTCAGTATACATTGCCAGTAAATAGGCCAATGGGATCTGCAACATCCAATAACTAAAGAAATTTACAATCGTAGGTGTTCTGGTATCACCCGCACCGTTAAATGCCTGACTGACTACCATTCCGTAGGCGAAGAAAAGGTATCCAGTGCAAATATACCTTAGTGCTATCACCCCGTTTCTCAGTACTTCACCTTCTGCATTGAAAATCCCCACCAGAAATTCAGCAAAAACAAAGAAAACCACAGAGATGACAAACAGGAATAGCATATTATAAAAAGCGCATTTCCATACCGATTTTTCCGCCCTATCAGGCTGGTTGGCCCCCAGGTTTTGCCCCACCAGCGTAGCTGCTGCATTTGAAATACCCCATGATGGTAATATGGTGAATATTATTATCCGTATTGAAATGGTATACCCGGCAACTGCATCACTGCCAAAATAAGATATGATCCGGACGAGGAATATCCAGCTGGCAGTACTGATCAGGTATTGTCCCATACCACCCAGTGATACTTTGATCAGGCGCTGCATGATCTTAAACCTGAATACCATATTGGTCCTGATCAATTTAATAACACTTCTGCCATTAAACAATATATAGATTTGGTAGCCAACACCCACACTTCTTCCTATCGTGGTCGCTATGGCAGCTCCCTGTACGCCAAGTCCCTCAATCGGGCCTATCCCAAAGATGAACAATGGGTCCAGTATGAGATTCAGTCCATTAGAGATCCAAAGGGCCCGCATGGCAATAGAAGCATCACCAGCACCCCTGAATACTGCGTTAAGAATAAATAACAACATAATGGTCACATTCCCACCGATCAAAACCTGGGTATATCCATAGCCCTGGCTTATCAGTTCATCAGAAGCTCCCATTAAATGAAGAAGATCCTTAGCAAATATAAATCCCAGAACGCCTATAATAAATGCGAGAAATACCCCGATCAGAATTCCTTGAAAAGCGACATCAGAAGCGTCCTTATGCTTCTTTTCCCCAACCCTCCTGGAAACCATGGCAGTAACTCCCATGCTCAGGCCAACGCAGATAGAATATACAATCATGATGATGGCTTCCGTTAATCCGACCGTAGCAATCGCATCAACACCCAGTTTGCCAACAAAAAATACATCGACCACTGCAAAAAGAGATTCCATCATCATCTCCAATATCATAGGAATAGAAAGCATGAATATCGCCCGCTCAATGCTGCCAGTGACAAAGTCCTTTTCCAGTCCCAGGACTGCAATTCTGAAATTGGAGATAAAACGTTTTAATTTATTATTTGAAGAACTTTTATTCATATGATTTACAATTATAAGATTTTGAAATAAAACCGAAAAAAGGCAGGGCCGGGATCAAAACCTTATCCCGTCGCAACTATTGACGAATGGGCGTAAATACTAACATATGAATTGTTCTTTTCGAATGAAATTCAAAATTGGGATAATCATCTTGCTTTTCAAAGCAAAATTTTAAAAATATAGAAGCCGAGTGGCTAATTCTTCAAGGCGGGTAATATGTGATGGGATAAAAAGATTATAAGTATGAGAAAGAAAATCCAGGTTAGTATAGATAAGAAGATCCAGTCTGGTTTGGGAAATAAGATCCAGGCTGGTTTGGAAAAAAAGGTCCTGGCTGGTTTGGGAAATAAGGTCCAGGATAGTATGGAAAGAAGATCCATGCTGGTTTGGGAAATAAGGTCCAGGATAGTATGGAAAGAAGGTCCAGGCTGGTTTGAGAAAAAAGGTCCAGGATAGTAAGGAAAGAAGATCCAGGCTGGTTTGAGAAAAAAGGTCCAGGTCTCCGGAAGTAGAGACTAGGACCGGATAAACCTAAATTACAACCAGATCTCTCTTCCTCTGGTGAATATAATCTGCTGTACTTAATGATGCTATTGTGCCATCTGATACTGCTGTGGTCACCTGTCTTACTTTTTTCGGGATGCAATCCCCGGCTGCATATACCCCGGGAATATTGGTTTGAAGTTCCTCAGTAACCTCAATTTCGCCCCACTTGTTAAGGGCAACTTTCCCTTTCAGGAACTCTGTATTGGGGACATATCCGATGAAAATAAAAACCCCGTCTATTGCCCTTTCTTCAGATGTACCAGTAACCGTATTTTCTATCTTTACCCCCTTTAATCGATCCTCTCCAATGAATTCGGTGATTTTTGAGTTCATAACAAAATCGATTTTTTCATTCTGTTCTGCTTCAACTATGGCGTGGGGGAAAGCCTGGAAATGATCAAATTGATGAATGATTGTAACCTTACTGGCATACCTTGTTAGGGAAACGGCTTCCTCAAGGGCGGAATTACCTCCACCAACAACTATAATATTCTTATCCTGAAAAAAATC